>JBPCJB010000183.1:0-21720 GCA_051005735.1 Gaiellaceae bacterium
GCCGGATCCCGCAGCGCCGTGCCGCTTTCGTGGCGCTGAAGCAGGCCGCTCTCTCCTTCGCCTACATGCGGCAAGAGTCGGACTGGGCTCGCGCGCGCTGGGATGCGATCGGCTACCCCGGCCCGGCGGGCGCACCGGCCGAGCCGCCGCCTCGCCGGATCGAGCCGCTTCGAGTCGAGCGCGATCTCGAGCTCGACTGCGACGTCTGCGTCGTCGGCTCCGGCGCCGGCGGCGGGGTAGCCGCAGCCGTGCTCGCCGCTGCAGGGCTCGATGTCGTCGTCCTGGAGGCGGGCGGCTACTGGAGCGAGCGCGACTTCGAAGGCGCGGAGGATCCCGGCTACGACCGCCTCTACCTCGCCGGCGCGGCGGCCGCGACCGACGATCGCGGAATCGGGCTGATCGCCGGCGCCTGCCTCGGCGGCGGCACAGTCGTCAACTACACGACCTCGTTCCGGACGCCCGCCGACGTGCTCGAGGAGTGGGCCGCGCTCGGCTTTCCGAGCGGCGAGCTGGATGCAAGCCTCGACGCCGTCTGCAAGCGGCTGGGCGTCAACACCGAGCACAATCGGCCCTCCAGGCGGGACGAGCTGCTGGCTCGCGGGCTGCGGAGCCTGGGCTGGCACCTGGACGAGCTGCCGCGCAACGTCCTCGGCTGCGAGCAGGGACGGCTGTGCGGGTCGTGCGGCCTCGGCTGCCCGCTCGGCGCAAAGCAGTCCACGCTCGTCACCTGGCTTGCTGACGCGCACGCCGCGGGGGCGCGGATCGCCGTCGACGCGCGAGCGCAGCGGATCCTCGTCGAGGCCGGAGAGGCGCGTGGGGTGGAGGCGAGCTCGAACGGCCACGAGTTGCGGGTCCGAGCGCGGGCCGTCGTCGTCGCCGCTTCGGCACTCGGGACGCCGCCGCTCCTCCAGCGCTCCGGTCTCGGCAACGAGAACGTCGGCCGCTGGCTGCGGCTCCATCCCGGCACGCCGGTACTCGGCGTCTTCGACGAGGACGTGCGCCCGTGGGAAGGGTCGCTGCAGACGCTCTACTCCGACCAGCATCGCGACCTGGAAGCCGGTTACGGCGTCAAGTACGAGACGGTTCCGGTTCTGCCGGGTTTCGCAGCTGCGGCCCTGCCCTGGCGGAGCGCCGCTCAGCATGCGGCGCTGATGGACGAGTTCGCGCGAACGACGAACATCGGAGTCCTCCTGCGGGATCGCGGCAGCGGCCGCGTCACGCTCGGGCGCGACGGCTCGACTCGGGTCCGCTACAGGCTCTCGGCCGACGACCTCGATCGCGTGCGCACAGGTGTCGACGGCGCGGCGCGGATTCTCGAGGCGGCGGGCGCGCGGAAGATCCTCTCCGGCCACAGCCGCCTTGTCGGCTACGAGCCCGGCCGGGACGGGGATCGCGCCCGCTTCCTCGCCGACGCGGACGCCGCCGGTTGGGGTCCGGGGCGCTGCGGCTTTTTCTCGTTCCACTTGATGGGCTCGTGTCGGATGGGCAGCTCGCCGGCGACCTCGGCCACGAATCCGGACGGAGAGACCTGGGGGACGCGCAAGCTCGTCGTCGCGGACGGCTCGACCTTCCCCACCGCTTCCGGGGTCAATCCGATGGTGACGATCGAGGCGATCGCGCACCTGAACGCGGGCAAGCTGGCGGCGCAGTTGAGCTAGCGCCGTACACTGGAACGCAGTGAGCACCGCGTTCCTGTTGACGACGCTCGTCATCGTCGCCACACCCGGCACGGGCGTCCTCTACACGCTCGCGGCCGGCCTCTCGCGCGGCGCCCGCGCCAGCATCGTCGCGGCCGTCGGCTGCACCCTCGGGATCGTCCCGCACATGCTCGCGGCGATCACCGGGCTTGCGGCGCTCCTGCACACGAGCGCTCTCGCGTTCCAGGTCCTGAAGTACCTCGGTGTCGCCTATCTGCTCTACATGGCGTGGAGCACGCTCAGGGACAAGGGCGCGCTCACCGTGGACGAGATGTCACCGCGCTCGTCGCTCAAGGTGATCGTCTCGGGGATCCTGATCAACATCTTGAACCCGAAGCTGACGATCTTCTTCTTCGCCTTCCTGCCCCAGTTCGTGAGCACCGACTCGACGCAGGCGACGCTGCGGATGCTGGAGCTGAGCGGTGTCTTCATGCTCGTGACGTTCGTCGTCTTCGCCGTTTACGGGGTCTTCGCGGCGGCTGTCCGGAAGCACGTGATCTCGCGGCCTCAGGTTCTGAGCTGGATGCGCCGGTTCTTCGGCGGCGCCTTCGTCGCGCTCGCCGGGCGGCTCGCGTTCACCGAGCGCTGACGAACTCTCTCAGACGAGCTTGACGTAGAGCCCGGCCGCCGCCTTCTCGCCGATCGCGCGCTCGGTGCCTGAGAGCGAGATCTTGAACTGACCCGCCGCCGGCTGGGCCTCGCGCAACTCGACCTTCGCGCCCGGGACGAATCCCTCCTCGTAGAACCAGTGGAGGAGGTCGCCGTCGTGCTCGGCGAGCCGGACGATCTCCGCCGGGGCGCCGAGGCCGACGTCGGCGAGCGGCGCAAGCTCCTTGTTCTCGCGCTGCTCGAACGCAGGGTCGACCGGCCAGCCGTGCGGGCAGCGATCGGGGAAGCCGAGCTTCTCCTCGATCCGCTGCACCATCTCGTCGCTGAAGGTGTCGCCGAGCTCGTCCGCGTGGACATGCGCTTCCGCCGCCGTGTAGCCCATGAAGTCGGTGAGCATGCGCTCGATCAGGCGATGCTTGCGGACGACCCGCTCGGCGCGCTCGATCCCCGTCTCGGTGAGAATCGCCTCCTTCTGCTCGCCGCGCTCGACCAGCCCGTCGGCCTCGAGCCGCTTCAGCATCTCCCCGGCCGAGGCGCGCGAGACGCCGAGCATGTCCGCGACGCGCGAGGCGATCGCGCTCGAGCTGCCGGGATCGGGCTTGTCCTCGCCGATCGGAAAGGCCAGGAAGTAGATCGTCTCGAGGTACTCGTCGACGGAGTGCCCGGCCACGCAGCCACTCTAGCCGTGCTCTGTGGCCTCGGGACTGTGGCGGCTGGAGAGGAGGTAGACGAAGGGCGCCGAGACCGCGATCAGGAGGAGCGCGGGCGGCGCCGCGCGCGAGTAGGCGCCGACCGAGGTGAACCGCCAGATCTCGGTCGCGAGCGTCTCGAAGCCGATCGGTCGGAGGAGCAGGGTTGCGGGTAGCTCCTTCAGCGCCGAGAGGAAGACGAGCGCGGCGCCGGCGAGGAGCCCGGAGCGGGCAAGCGGGACAGTGACTGTGAGCGCGGCGTGGAGCGGCCCGCGGCCGAGCGCCCGCGCCGCCTCCTCGACCCGCGGGCTCACGGATGCAAGCGAGGACTCGACCCCGGCGAGCGCCTGCGGCAGGAAGCGGACGACGTACGCGAAGACGAGCAGCGCGAGGGTTTGGTAGATCGGGCTCGCATAGTTGGCCGCGAAGAAGACGAGCGAGAGCGCGATCACGATCCCCGGTAGCGCGTTGCCGGTGAAGGAGAGTCGTTCCAGGAGTCGCGTGCCGCGGCCCGGAGAGCGGTGCACGAGGAGCGCGACGGGCAGCGCGGCGACGGCGGCCGCCGCAGCGGCGAGCGCCGAGGCCGAGACCGAGTTGAGCGCCTCGCGGACGGGCACGTCGGCGCGCTCCAGACCGCGAGCGAGCCAGTAGCAGAGCACCGCAGCGGGCACGACGAGGAAGACGCCGACGACGGCCGAGCAGTAGACGAGGGCCGCGACCTTCCAACGACCGAGCCGGTGCAGCCGGGCCTGGCGCGCGACTCCGGGAGAGCTCCGGCTCGTCCGCCGCCGCGTGCGTCCCTCGACGACGAGCACGACGGCAGTCAAGACGACGAGCACGAGCGCGAGCACGGCAGCCGGGGTCCGGTCGAAGAGCGAGCGGTACTGGAGGTAGATCGCGCGGGTCAGAGCGTCGTAGCGCATCAGCGAGACGACGCCGAAATCGGAGAGCGCGTAGAGCGCGACGAGTAGCGCCCCCGCCCCGATCGAGGGCCGAAGCGCGGGCAGCGTCACTCGCCGGAAGACATCGAGGCCGGGGCGGCCGAGTCCACGCGCGGCTTCCTCGAGCGACGGGTCGAGCCCGCGCAAAGCGGCCGACGTCAGGAGGAGGACGTACGGATAGGTCGAGAGCGTGAGCGCCGACAAGGCGCCCCAGTAGCCGTAGATCTCCGGCAGCCGCTCGACGCCGAGGAGCTGCTGCAGGAGCCCGCGCGGTCCGAACGCGCCGAGCAGGCAGAACGCCGCGACGTAGCTCGGAACGACCAGCGGCAGCGCGGCGGCGACCGCCCAGATCCGCCGGCCGGGGAGATCGGTGCGGGTCGTCAGCCAGGCGAGCGAGACGCCGATCGCGACCGAGGCGGCCGTGACCCCCGCGACGAGCAGTCCCGTGCTCCAGACGAGCTCGAGCGTGCTCTGCCGCCAGAGCAGCCGCCAGCCGCTGCTGCTCTCGGTCGCGCGTACGACGAGATAGGCGAGTGGAAGGAGGAGCAGCGCGACGGTCGCGAGCGCGGGCAGGACGAGGGTGAGAGGCGCTCTACTTCGTCCCGCCCGCGCGCCGCTCATTCGGAAGGCGTCAAGACGTGTAGCCGGTCTCGTGCAGCAACTCGAGTGTCTGCTCGAGCTCCTCGCCGAACGAGGAGAGATCGATGTCCGGGCCGCGGCCCGACAGCTCGTCGAGCGTCGGCACGCCCTCCCTCGGCGCGATCCCGTCGACGAGCGGGATCTCCGCCTCTTCCGCCTCCTCGGTGTAGAAGCGCTGCTGCTCGTCTGCGAGCAGGAACTCGACGAACCGCTCGGCTGCGTCGGAATGCTCCGCGCCGTCGAGGATCGCCGCACCCGCGACGCTGACGAGCGCGCCCGGATCGACGCCCGGGAGGTACTTGTTCTCGATCGGCGCGTCGGGCTGCTCCTCCTTGACGAGGTAGAGGTAGTAGTGGTTGACGAGCCCGAGCTGGATCTCACCCGAGGCGACTGCCTCGACCGTGGGGGTGTTCTTCTCGTAGAACTTGGGCTCGTTCGCCTTCAGGTCCTCGAGCCATTGCCTCGTGCGCTCGTCGCCCTCGTCGAGCCGCATCGCGGTCACGAACGCCTGGAAGGACGCGTTCGTGGGTGGCAGGCCGATCTTGCCCTTCCACTTCGGGTCGGTCAGGTCGAAGACCGAATCCGGCACCTCGTCTTCGGAGAGCTCGTCCGTGTTGTAGACCAGCACACGGGCGCGCCCCGAGGTCCCGACCCAGCGGCCCTCGTCGTCGCGGAAGCGCTCGTCGACCCGGACGAGCACGTCTTCCGGCAGCTCCGCGAGCTGCTCGTCGACGGCGCCCAGGGAGCCCGGATCCTGGGCGAAGAAGACGTCGGCAGGCGAGTTCTGGCCCTCCTCGGCGATCGTCGCAGCGAGCTCTGCGCTGTCGCCGTAGCGCACCTCGACTTCGATCCCGGTCTGCATCTCGAACCTCTCGAAGAGGGGCGCGACGAGCTCCTCCTCGCGCCCCGAATAGACCGTCAGAGAGTCGCTCGCGCCCTCGTCGCTTCCGCCACAGCCCGCCACGGCGAGGGCGGTCAGCAGCAACACCACCTTCCTCATCTGTCTCTCCTCAAGTCGCCTTACTACACTTGTAAGGTGAACCTTACAAGCTACGAGAAGACGGTGACGGGCGAGGCGTGCGGGCGCACGTTGACCCGCTCGCCGAGCGCGACGAGCTCGTTCGAGGGCCGCTGCGAGACGAGCTCGACTCCGTCCATGAGGACGCGGTAGAAGACGTCGTGGCCGCGGAACTCGCGGCCGATCACCTCGGCGCCGCCCGCCGGGTCCGGCTCGAGCTCGAGCAGCTCCGGACGGATCAGGACCTCGACGTCGATAGCGCCGTTCGGGTTCAGGGCTGCGAAGCTGCCGACGTGCGTCGCGACGACGCCGTCTGCGAGCGTGCCCGGGAGGAAGTTGCCGGCGCCGACGAACTCGGCCGCCCAGCGCGTCGCCGGCTCGAGGTAGATCTGCTCGGGCGTCCCCTCCTGGACTACGGTCCCGTCGCGCATCAGGGCGACCCGGTCGGCGAGCGAGAACGCCTCCTCGCGGTCGTGGGTGACGAGGACGACGGTTACGTTGATCGCGCGCAGGATCCGCGCGAGCTCGTCCCGCATCGAGCTGCGAAGGTGGGGGTCGATGTTCGACCACGGCTCGTCGAGGAGCACGAGCTCGGGCCCCGGTGCAAGCGCTCGGGCGAGCGCGACTCGCTGCTGCTGGCCGCCGGAGAGCTCGTGCGGGTAGCGGCCGCCGAGCCCGCAGAGATCGACCAGGGCGAGCACGATCGGCACCCGCGAGGCGCGTTCCCTCCGGCGGAGGCCGAAGCCGACGTTCTCGGCGACCGTGAGGTGGGGGAAAAGCGCGTAATCCTGAAAGACGATCCCGACCCGGCGCCGCTCCGGTGGCGTCCAGTGTCTCGGCGCGGCAACGGTCGCCTCGTGGAGCCTGATCTCGCCGGCGTCCGGCTCCTCGAAGCCCGCGATGAGGCGCAGGAGCGTCGTCTTTCCGCAGCCGGACGGACCTAGGAGCGCCACGAACTCGCCTCGCCCGACGCAGAGCCGAGCCTCGTGGACGGCCCGGACGGCGCCGTAGCTCTTCGAGACGCCGTGGAGGCAGATCATCCCACAGGCCATGTAAGGCGCACCTTACACCGCTTGCTCGCAGCCCGTGAGCGCGGCCGCCTCGGACATGTCGGGGGACAGGCGTAGCCGGAGGCGTCGCTAGCCTCAGCCGGTGCTCGCGTCCGTCTATCCGCTCGTCTCCTCACGGGCGGTGGCCCGGCCGTTCACCTACGAGGTGCCGGACGGGGTCGGCAAAGGGGCCGTCGTCGCCGTCCGGTTCGGGCGCGCCGCCCAGCGTGGGGTGGTGATCGAGACAGGGGTCGACGCGCCGCCGGGAATCGTGGCCGCGCCGATCGAGCGTGTGCTCTACGAGCTCCCCCCGATGCTCGTCGACCTCGCGCTCTGGGTCGCCGACTACTACGGCTCGACGCCGGCGCGCGCGCTCGAGCTCGTCGCGCCGAATCTCCGAGCGCGGCGCGGGGAGCGGCGTGCGTCGAGGGAAGGGATGAGCGGCGAGGCCGAGCCCGCGGAGTTGACGGCGCCCCAGAAGCGCGCGGTCGCCCGGCTCCTCGCGGCGCTCGACGGCGACGGTGGCCACTTCCTGCTCGCGGGCGCGACCGGCAGCGGCAAGACCGAGGTCTACCTCCAAGCCTGCGCCGCAGCGCTCGAGCGTGACCGGGGCGCGATCGTGCTCGTCCCCGAGATCGCGCTGACACCGCAGGCGCTCGGTCGCTTCCGGGCCCGCTTCGGCGACCGGATCGCGGTCTTCCATTCGGGACTGACCGATGCCGAGCGCCGCGACGAGCGCGAGCGTGTGGTCTCAGGCGAGGCGCCGATCGTCGTGGGGGCGCGCTCGGCCGTCTTCGCGCCGGTGCCGCGGCTCGGCCTGATCTGCGTCGACGAGGAGCACGACTCGTCCTACAAGCAGGAGTCCGATCCTCGCTACGACGCGCGCACGGTTGCCGCGAAGCGGGCGTCGCTCGAGGGCGCCGTCGCCGTCTACGGCAGCGCCACCCCGCGTCCGGAGAGCTGGGAGCGGCTCGAGCGGCTGGAGCTCGGCGCCCGGCTCGGCGCCCCGATGCCGAGCGTCAAGATCGTCGACCTCCGTCGCGAGGCCGGCTATCCACTCTCCGCGCCACTCCTCGGCGCGCTCGGCACGATCTCGGAGCGAGGCGGCAAGGCGATCCTCCTCCTGAACCGGCGCGGACTCGTGCCGGCCCTGCACTGCCGGGCCTGCGGCGCCTCGCGCCGTTGCGACCAGTGCGACGTCTCGCTCACCGTCCACGGCGACGTTCGCCTCCACTGCCACCACTGCGGCTACTCCGAGCCGGAGCCCGAGAGCTGCCCCGTCTGCGGCTCGATCGAGCTCGCGCGGATCGGCGCCGGTACGCAACGACTCGAGCGCGAGCTCGCGAAGCATGTGCCCGAGCTCGAGCGGATCCGCCTCGACGCGGACACGACGGCCAAGCGTGGCGCCCTCCAGGAGGCGCTCGAGCGTTTCGCCGCGGCCGACCGGGTCGTCCTGATCGGGACCCAGATGGTCGCGAAGGGCCATCACTTTCCCGGAGTCACGCTCGCCGCGGTCGTCGATGCGGACACCGGCCTCGGGCTGCCGGACTTCCGGGCCGAGGAGCGCACGTTCCAGCTCGTGACGCAGCTCGCCGGCAGAAGCGGCCGGGACGCGCCCGGTCGCGTGATCGTCCAGACCTTCCAGCCGGACGCCAGTCCGCTCGCCTTCGCCGCGCGCCACGACGTCGCCGGGTTCCTCGCCGAGGAGCTCGAACGCCGTCGGGCACTCGCTTATCCGCCCTTCAGCCACCTCGTCTCGATCCTCGCCTCGGGCGCCGAGCCCGGCGCGCCGGACCGGTTGCTGCGCGAGCTGCGGGCCGGCCTCGGCGACGCCGAGCTCCTCGGGCCGGCCCCTCTCCTGCGTCTCCGCGGGAAGCACCGAGCCCAGCTGCTCGCGAAGACCGACCGCCCGCGGGCACTCGCGACGCGGGCTGCCGAGCTGCTGGCCGCGGCCGCGCCGGCCATGCGCCGGGCCGGCGTCAATGCGGTCGTCGACGTCGATCCGCAATCCCTGTAAGAACTCCTTGCTCACGCATCACCCTTGCGAGTGACGAGGACGCACGGGACGCCGGGCTACACTCGACCGATGGCCACTGCGGACCTGGAGCACGCGCACGACCACGAGGGCGATCACGACGACGAGGAGGTCGATGCCCAGGTCGAGGCACGACGTCGCGTGGCGCTGGCGCAGATCCGGCAGTACCCCGATGCGGTGCTGCGCCTCCGGGCGAACGACGTCGATCGGTTCGACGAGAACCTCGCTCGGCTCGCCGAGCGGATGACCGAGCTGATGCACGACGCTCGCGGGGTTGGTCTCGCCGCGACGCAGGTCGGCGTCCTCCAGCGGCTCTTCGTCTTCCAGCCGAACGAAGCAGCCGAGGCGACGGCCGTCGTCAACCCGGAGCTCGTCGCGCGCTCGGCCGAGACCGATCTAACCGACGAGGGCTGTCTCTCGCTCCAGGGGGTCCACGTACCTGTCGAGCGGGAGACCGCCGTGACGCTGCACGGCCTCGATCTCGAGGGCAAGCCGCTCCGGCTCGAGCTCGAGGGGCCTTCCGCGCGGATCGTCCAGCACGAGCTCGACCATCTCGACGGCGTCCTGATGATCGAGCGCACCGATCCCGAGTCGCGCCGCGAGGCGCTCGCGACCCTTCGGCGACGTCCCTCGCTCTAGATGGTTGATCGGAAATCACGGCTGGCCGGATGACGGCCACGACACGGCGCCGGATCACCACCCTCACGAACCGCACAGGCTCTCGGGCCTGCACGGCTCGCGAGTGCGGCGCCCAGATTGGTCGTGATCGCCCCCGGCTGCGCGCCATTCCGATCAACCATCTAGCCGACTCAGTAGCCTCGGCGCATGAGGATCGCGGTCGCGGCCACGGCGCCGTTCGGCGCGGACGTGCTCGAGCGGCTGGCCGCGCGGCATGAGGTCGTCGCGCTCCTGACTCGCCCTGACAAGCCCGCCGGCCGCGGGCGTCTGTCGAGGCCGCCGGCTGCGAAGGTGATGGCCGAGCGCCTCGGGGTCCCGGTGCTGCAGCCGGAGCGGCCGACTCCGGAGCTCGAGCTCCGCGCTGACCTCGTCGTCGTCTGCGCCTACGGGCTGCTGATTCCAGACAGCTTGCTCGAGCGCGGGCTCTGGCTCAACGTACATCCATCGCTCCTGCCGCGCTGGCGTGGCGCGGCGCCCGTCGAGCGGGCGTTGCTGGCGGGCGACACCGAAACCGGCGTCACGATCCACGAGACTGTCTCCGCGCTCGATGCGGGGCCTGTCGCGGCGCAGCGCAGCTTCCCGCTCGCGACCGAGGACGATGCCGGCAGCGTCTACGCACGCTCGGCGGCGCTCGCCGCCATCCTGCTCGACGAGGCGCTGCCCGAGCCCACGTTCCGCCCGCAGGCGGGCGAGCCGACCTACGCGGCCAAGATCGGTCGGGAGGATCGCGAGCTCGACCTGTCGAAGCCCGAGGAGAGCTTGAATCGGATCCGGGCGCTCTCGCCGCACATCGGCGCGCGGACCGCGCTCCATGGTCGCCGCGTCACGATCTGGCGGGCGCGGCTCGAAGACGGCGCGCTCGTGCCGGTCGAGGTGCAGCCCGAGGGGAAGCGCCGGATGAGCTACGACGAGTTCGTCCGCGGGCTCCGGTGATCGCGCCCGCGCGGAAGGCGGCCTACGAGGTGCTGCGTCGGGTCTTCGAGGACGACGCCTACGCCGATCGAGCGCTGCGCTCGGCCTCGGTGAGGCTCGACGACCGTGACGTGGCGCTGGCGCGGCGGCTCGCATTCGGCGCCGTCCAGCGCGTGCGTACGCTCGACCACGCCATCGAGGTTCTGGGCAAGCGGCCCATGCGGAAGCTCGACCCGCCCGTACGGGCGGCACTTCGGCTCGGCGCCTACCAGCTCGGCTATCTCGACGGCGTGCCGCGCTATGCGGCCGTGAACGAGTCGGTCGAGCTCGTACGCCGGGCGCGGCTCGAGCGCGCCGTGCCGTTCACGAATGCTGTGCTGCGCCGCGTCGGCGAGGGGATCCGGCCGCTCGTCGATTCGCTGCCGGAGGGGCCGCTCAAGCACTCCTATCCGGATTGGATCTGGGAGCTCTGGCGCCGCGATCTCGGCGAGGAGGAGGCGCTGGCCCTGATGCGTGCCCAGAACGAGGCTCCACCTGTCGTTGTGAGACACGTCCGGGGTCAAAGCCCGGACGGGGCCGAAACGGACATTCCAGGCGCCTACCGCGTCGAGAGGCTGGACGGCGAGGCCCTCGGGCGCGGCGAGGTCTGGCCGCAGAGCCTCGGCTCGCAGCTCGCCGGCCTCTGTGTCGGCTCTCAGCCGGGCGAGCGCGTGCTCGATCTCTGCGCGGCGCCGGGCGGCAAGGCGACGATGCTCGCCGGTGAGGTCGTCGCCGTGGAGGCGAACGAGGCGCGCGCGGGCGAGCTCGTCGAGAACGTCCGCCGGCTCGGCGCCGACAACGTGCGCGTCCTCCACGCCGACGCCCGCGCGCTCCCGGCGGAGCTCACCGGCTTCGACCGCGCCCTCGTCGACCCGCCCTGTTCGGGTCTCGGCGTCCTCGCCGCGCGGCCGGATCTCCGCTGGCGCTCGCAGCCGCTCCCCGAGCTCCAGCTCGAGCTCCTGCTCGCCGCGGCGGAGCGCGTGCGGCCCGGCGGCACGCTCACCTACTCGGTCTGCACGATCAACGCCGACGAGTCGGAGGCTGTCATCGACGCGTCCGGCCTCCGCGTGGCGCCGATCGACGAGTGGCCGCGGTACCGCCATCCCCGCCGGCCGGCGTTCCTTCAGACCTACCCGCACCGCGACGACACGAGCGGCTTCTTCATCGCCCGGCTTAGGATTCCGTGATGGCGTGGCGCGACTGGGTTCGGACGGTCGAGATCGAGCCGTCGCTCTACGCGGCCGACTTCGCGAACCTCGGCAGCCAGATCGAGGCGCTGCTGGACGCGGGCGCGCGCGTCTTCCACTTCGACGTCGGCGACGGACATTTCGTCCCGCCGGTGACGATCGGGCCGGTCGTGCTCCGCTCGATCGCGCCGCTGATCCACGATCGGAGCGGCGTGATCGACTGCCACCTGATGGTCGAGGACCCCGTCCATCACTTCCCGGAGATCGCCGAGTCGGGCGGCGACAGCGTCACCTTCCACGTCGAGGCCGTCGCAGACGCAGGCGGCGTGATCACGCGGGCGAGGGACCACGGACTCGGAGCGGGGATCGCGTTCAATCCCGGCACGGCCGTGGAGGACGCCGCGGCGGCCGCCAACCTGGGCGCCGACCTCTGCCTCTGCATGTCGATCGTCCCCGGTTACTCGGGACAGGAGCTGCTGAAGGACGCCTGCGCCCGGGTCGAGCGCCTGCGCTCGCTCGTCGACTGCTTCGTCCAGGTCGACGGCGGCGTCAACCGGGAGAACGCTCGAGTTGTCCGCGCCGCCGGCGCCGACCTGCTCGTCGTCGGCAGCGGCATCTTCGCCCAGGAGGACCTGCCCGGCGCCTATCGCCGGCTCGTCCGCGGGCTCGGGTGAGTCTCCGCCGAGCCCTGGAGCTCGTGGCCGCGACTCCGGGTCGGGGCTATCCGAAGCCCACGATCGGCGGCGTTCTCGTCAGCGGAGGCGAGGTCGTCGGCGAGGGTGTCACCGAGGCTCAGGGCCGCCATGGCGAGATCGTCGCGCTCGCAGCCGCCGGCGAGCGGGCACGCGGCGCCACGCTCTACGTGACGATGGAGCCGTGCGCCCATCGCGGCTCCACGCCGCCGTGCGTCGATGCCATCGTGGCCGCGGGCGTGACGAAGGTCGTCGCAGGCTCGCTCGATCCGAATCCGCTGGCGGCCGGCGGATTGGAGCAGCTTCGCGGGGCCGGAGTCGACGTCGAGCTCGTCGACTCCTGGGACGCTCGGCGCCAGAACGAGGCGTGGCGTCGCTGGATCGCGAGCGGCAGGCCGTTCGTCACCTACAAGGCAGCTGTCACGCTCGACGGCCGCGTGACCGTGCCCGGCTCGCGTTGGGTCTCGGGTGAAGCCTCGCGCCGGCTCGTCCACGAGCTGCGCGCAGCCTCGGATGCCGTCGCGGTCGGAATGGGCACGGTCCGGCTCGAGAATCCGCGTCTCGATGCACGGGGCGTCCCGGCCCTCGGGCAACCGCGCCGGTTGGCGTTCGGCAACGGGCCGCTTCCCATGGGCTCCGAGCTCGAGCTGCGTTCGGAGCCGCTGGAGGAAGAGCTGCGCTCGCTCGGCGCCGACGGCGTCCAATCGCTCCTCCTCGAAGGCGGCCCGATCCTAGCCGGAGCTTTCCTCCGCGCCGACCTCGTCGAGAAGCTGCTGCTCTTCGTCGCACCGACACTCGCAGGCGCGGGCCCGGCCCTCCTCGACAGCCTCGATCTGCCGCTTGCGCTCACTCGTCTGACAAGCCGGTCGATCGGCGACGACATCTTGCTCGAGGCCTATCTGCGCGAGCCGTAAGCTTGGTGCGTGTTCACAGGGCTCGTGCGAGAGGTGGGTCGCGTCGTCTCGTCCGACGGCGGTCGGATCGTCATCGGCTGCAGGACGGTCGCCGCGCTCGGCGACTCCGTCGCGCTCGACGGCGTTTGCTTGACGGTCGTGGACGGACGGCGCGACTTGCTGTCGTTCGACGTCGTGCCCGAGACGCTCGCGCGAGTCAAGCCGTTCCGTGAGCGCGTCAACGTCGAGCCGGCGCTGCGGGCCGGGGAGCCACTCGGCGGCCACTACGTCCAGGGACACGTCGACGGAGTCGGCACGGTCGTCTCGGTCGAGGTGGAGGGCGACGGCTCCAGGATCGCGATCGACACCGCGCCCGAGTTGCTCCGCTACTGCGTCGAGAAGGGCTCGATCACCGTCGACGGCGTCTCGCTCACAATCGCCGGTCTCACCGAGACCGGCTTCGCGGTCGCGCTGGTCCCGCACACGCTCGAGGCGACGACGCTCGGTTCCCTCGCCGCTGGAGACGCGGTGAATCTGGAAGCGGACGTCCTGGCGAAGTACGTCGAGAAACTGCTCGCCGGTACGATCCGGGCGTGACCGCGATCCCGCTGCAACAGACCCCCTTCGCCACGAGCGAGGAGGCGATCGAGGACATCCGCCAGGGTACGTTCGTCGTCGTCGTGGACGACGAGGATCGCGAGAACGAGGGCGACTTGACGATCGCGGCCCAGTTCACGACGCCCGAGGCCGTCAACTTCATGGTCACCCACGCGCGCGGGCTCGTCTGCCTCTGCCTCACCGAGGAGCGCTGCGACGAGCTCGGGCTGCGCCAGATGACCGAGCAGAACGAGACCCCGTTCGGGACCGCCTTCACCGTCTCCGTGGAGGCGCGCGAGGGAGTCTCGACCGGGATCTCGGCGCACGACCGCTCGCACACGATCCAGGTCGCGATCGACCCGACGGCGAAGCCGGCCGACCTCGTCCAGCCCGGCCACGTCTTTCCGCTTCGCGCGCGCGAGGGCGGCGTCCTCAAGCGCTCCGGCCAGACCGAGGCGGCGGTCGACCTTGCGCGCCTCGCGGGGCTGAATCCGGCCGGCGTCGTCTGCGAGATCATGAGGGACGACGGCTCGATGGCCCGCGTGCCCGATCTGATCCCGTACTGCGAGCGGCACGGGCTGAAGATGATCACCGTCGCCGACCTGATCGAGTACCGACGCCGTCACGAGCAGCTTGTCGAGCGGACGACGACGGTCAAGCTGCCGACGGCCCACGGCGCCTTCACGGCCGTCGCATTCCAGGAGACGCTGACCGGCAAGAACCACATCGCGCTCGTCAAGGGCGAGGTGGACGGAGTCGAGAACGTCCTCGTCCGCGTCCACTCCGAGTGCCTCACGGGCGACGTCTTCCACTCGCTCCGCTGCGACTGCGGCGAGCAACTCGAGCTCGCGCTCGCCCGGATCGAGGCAGAGGGCAGAGGCGTGCTCCTCTACCTATCGCAGGAGGGCCGCGGGATCGGGCTCCTGAACAAGCTCAGGGCATATGAGCTGCAAGAGCAAGGGCTGGACACGGTCGAGGCGAACCTCCGCCTCGGCTTCGCGGCCGACCAGCGCGAGTACGGGATCGGCTCGCAGATCCTCGCCGACCTCGGCCTCACCTCGATCCGCGTGCTCACGAACAACCCGAAGAAGATCTCCGGGATCTCCGGATTCGGGCTCGAGGTCGTCGAGCAGGTGCCGATCGAGGTCTCGCCGAACGCCGAGAACCGGAGCTACCTCGACTCGAAGCGCGACAAGCTGGGGCACAAGCTCCATCACCAGGATCTCCGCTTCGACCCGGACCCATTCGAGGGCGCGGCATGAGCGAGGAGGAGGCTTGGCCGGCTGTAGCGGCGCCACCGGCGAAAGAGGGCGATGCGGCGCCGGCGGCGGCGGTCGAGACGGGCAACGTCAGCGAGCACGCGGCCGGCGAGTTCGCGGTCCCGGAGGGTTACGGCGTCCTCGAGGGCGCCCCGAACGGCGCTCGCCGCTCGGTCGGGATCGTCGTCAGCCGTTTCAATGGCGCCGTCACCGGCAAGCTCCTCGAGGGCGCGCTCACGGAGCTCGACCGGGCCGGGGTGGCGCGCGAGTCGATCACGGTCATGCCCGTGCCCGGCGCCTTCGAGCTGCCGCTGGCGGCGATGGCGCTTGCGAAGACTCGCCGCTACGCCTGCGTCGTCGCGCTCGGCTGCGTGATCCGCGGCGACACGCCTCACTTCGACTTCGTCGCGGGGGAGGCGGCGAGCGGGCTCCAGCTCGCCGCGCTCGAGACCGGTGTGCCGGTGTCCTTCGGCGTCCTCACGCTCGAGCAGGCGAGCCAGGCGGACGACCGACTCGAGAAGGGCGCCGAGGCCGTCCGGACTGCGCTCGAGATGGCCGACGTCTTCGCACAGCTCAGGGCCGCAGCAGCCAAGTAACAGTCTGTTACTTGGCTGCTATCATCGGCCGCCGATGTCCAAGGTCTGCTCACAGTGCGGCAAGAAACCGTCGTTCGGGAACAACCGGAGCCACTCGATGGTCGCGACGCGCCGTCGCTTCGACCCGAACCTGCAGAAGATCCGGATCTTCGTCAAGGGCGTCAAGACCCGCGCGTACGTCTGCACCCGCTGCCTCAAGGCAGGCAAAGTGCAGAAAGCCGTCTAGCTCCGCGAAGTAACCCTCGCAGCCTGCTTGCCGTCTAAAGTCGCGGCGTGGAACGCGGGCATCTCACCGGCCAGTCCGGTCTCGGCCGGGTCACGATCGCGAGCGACGCGATCGCCCAGATCGTCGGGCACACCGCGGCAGAGTGCTACGGCGTCGTCGGGATGGCCGGCAAGGGGCTGAAGCGACTGCTCACGCGCGACCGGCTGACGCAGGGGATCGAGGTCTCCACCCGTGACGGCGGCCTCGCGCTCGACCTCTACGTGGTCGTCGAGTACGGGTTGAACCTCGCCGAGGTGGCCGCCACGGTCCGCTCGCGGGTCGCCTACGAGGTCGAGCGGCTGACGGGTCTCACGGTCGCCGCGGTCGAGGTTCACATTCAAGATGTGCGGCGCTCCGCATGATCGTCTTGCGCCTTCTTGGCCCGCGTGCCGATCGCAAGGGAAGGAGGGGGCTCATGGGGGAACCATGGGTTCCGCACTGCTGATGACGGAGCTCGAAAGAGCCAGGGAGCTGGCGCGCGGATCGCTTGCGACACTCGAGGCGAACCGGCGCCGGATCGACGACCTGAACGTCTATCCCGTCCCGGACGGCGACACCGGCACCAACCTGACCTCGACTGCGCGGGCGATCGTGGAGGCGCTCGAGGGCTCGAGCGCCGCCGACCGCGCGGCCGTCGCGAAGGAGCTGACGCGCGCGGCGCTGATGGGCGCCCGCGGGAACTCCGGCGTGATCTTCTCCCAGATCCTCCGCGGCGCAGCCGAGGTGCTCGGCGAGCCGGGAGCGATCGACGCGACGCGGATCCGCCGCGCCTTCCGGGGGGCCAGCGATGCGGCGTACCGGGCGGTGCGCCGGCCCGTGGAGGGAACGATGCTCTCCGTGATCCGCGAGCTCGCCGAGGAGGCCGAGAACCCGCGCCACGCTGCGCTCTCTCCGCTCGAGCTCTTTCGCGCGCTCGTCGTGCGCGGCGAGGCGGCGCTTGCGCGGACGCCGGAGCAACTCGCCGTCCTCCGGGAGGCGGGAGTCGTCGATGCCGGCGGGGCCGGCCTGCTCGAGATCGTGCGCGGTATCTCCGCCGCGCTCGCGGGCGAGCCCGTGCCCGAAGCGCCCGTCGAGGACGCGCACGAGGCCGGGATCGACGCGATCCACCAGGAGCTTTCGCCGTTCCGCTACTGCACCGTCTTCGTGATCGAAGGTGAGGAGCTCGATGCCGACGCGCTCGAGGCGAAGCTCGAGCGGCTGGGCGACTCGCTGCTCGTCGTCGGCGACTCCACCGCGCTGAAGATCCACGTCCACACCGACGAGCCGGGCGCCGCCCTCGCGCTCGCGACGGCACTCGGCACGATCGAGGGCGTCGAGATCGCGAACATGCACAAGCAGACCGAGCAGCGCTCCGAGCGGCTGCTGGAATCTGTCGGCCCGGACCTCGGGCTGATCCTCGAGACGGGCGTCGTCGCGATCGTCCCCGGTGCCGGCAACCGGCGGCTCTTCGAGAGCTATGGAGCGACCCGCGTGCTCGAAGGCGGCCAGACGATGAACCCGTCCACCGAAGACATCGTCAAGGCGATCGAGGCAACGCCCGCAACCGAGGTGCTCGTCCTACCGAACAACTCCAACGTGATCCTCTCGGCGGAGCAGGCGGCGCGGCTGGCGACGAAGCCCGTGCGCGTGATCCCGTCGCGCTCGGTCCAGGCCGGGCTCGCCGCGATCGTCCGCTACCTCCCCTCGTTGAGCGGAGCCGAGAACGAGGCGGCGATGTGCGAGGCGCTCGAGCAGGTCGCAACCGGCGAGGTCACGGTCGCCTCGCGCGACGTCGAGCTCGATGGCGTCGCCGTGCGCAAGGGCTCGTATCTCGGGCTCGCCGACGGCGAGGCGGTGGCGTCGTCAGCCGACTTCGACGAGGTCGCATTCGCCGTCGTCGAGCGCTTGCTCGGAAACGGTCGCGAGGTCCTGACGATCCTCACCGGAGCCGACGAGCCGGAGCTCGCCGGGATCCTGAGCCGACTCGAGCGGAGCCACCCGGACGTGGAGCTCGACGTCCAGCCCGGCGGCCAGCCGCACTACCCGCTCCTTTTTGCGGCCGAGTGACAGCTTTGGCCGAGCCGCTCCGGATCCTGCTCGTCGAGGACAACGACGTCTTCCGCCAGGCACTCGAGCTTCTGCTCGGACTCGAAGCAGGACTCGAGGTCGTCGGCGCCGTCACGAACGGCAACGCCGTGCTCGACGCGTGCGCAGCGCTCGACCCGGACGTGGTCGTGATGGACTTTCGCCTGCCGGGCATGGACGGCGTCGAGGCGACGATGGCGCTTCATGGGGTCCGTCCCGAGGTCGCGGTCGTCTGCTTGACGGCCTCGGCGAGTCCCCGCGAGCTGGATGCGCTCGTGGCAGCCGGTGTGGTCGCCTGCCTGCGCAAGGATCAGTCGCTCGACGAGATCGTGGGCGCGATCCGGAGGGCGGGAGCTCCGGTCGCATGATGCTGACGAACGAGAACACGGCGATCGTGATCGACTCGACCGCCGACTTCCCGGACGGCCAGGAGCGCTTCTCCAACATGAGGGTCGTCCCGCTCTACGTCAGCTTCGGCGCCGAGACCTTTCGCGACTACGTCGAGCTCGACCCGCACACGTTCTACGCGCGGCTGCGGTCGGCCTCTGTGACGCCGACGACCTCGCAGCCGACCCCGCAGGACTTCGTCGCGATCTACGAGGAGCTCGGCGGCTACGAGCGCATCTATTCGCTCCACATCTCCTCGCGGCTCTCGGGCACCCACGGCAGCGCGACGCTCGCCGCCCGCGAAGTCGGTGACGACCGGGTTCGGCTGATCGACACCGAGTCCGTCTCGGTCGGGATCTCGATGCTGGCGCTCGGAATCCGGCGCCTGCTCGAGCGCGGGACGAGCGACGCCGAGATCGAGGCGCTTGCGGCGAGTCACCGACAGCGCTCCGGCCTCCTCTTCACCGTCGACACGCTCGAGTTCCTGGCGAGGGGCGGCCGGATCGGACGGGCGAAGGCGCTCGCCGGCAGCCTGCTCAACGTGAAGCCGATCCTCACGATCGCGGACGGCGAGGTCGTGCCACTCACCCGCGTTCGCGGCCGCGGGCGCCAGAAAGCGCTCCAGGAGTTTCGTCGTCGCTTCGAGGCGGCGACGACCGCTGCGGACGGTCTCCACGTGGGAATCGCCCACGCCGAGGCGGACGACGCGGTCGCGCAGCTCCGGGCGCTCGTGCTCGACGCACGCCCGCAAACCGAGATCGAGCTCGTGACATCGCTAGGCGCCGTCGTCGGCGCCCACGCCGGCCCCGGCACGGTCGGCTTCTTCTGGTTCCAGGATTAGAAGCTCTAACGCAATGAAGCTCTGAGCCGAGGCCTCATTACGTTAGAGCTTCTTAGTCCGGCCGGACCGGCTGCGATACTCGGCGGATGCGCCGGCCCCCGCCCGGTTTCGCCGTTCTGGACCCGCCCGAGGGCGGCTGGCCGCCGACTCGTGGCCGCTTCCGGCCCGAGCGGCTCGAGGCGCCGGTCGAGACGCTGCCCGGGGTCGGGCCGGCGCTTGCGAAGCGGCTCGCGAGGCTCGGCCTCGAGCGAGTCGGCGATTTGCTCTCGCATCGCCCGCGCCGGTACGAGGAGCCGGCGCCGCAGCGACGGATCGCTGAGCTCTTCGGGGACGAGGAGGCTCTGATCGAGGGCGAGGTGCTGAAGACCTCCTCGCGCCACGGTCGTGGCCGATTGCGGATCCTGACCGCGCAGATCGCGGACGCCTCCGGTCAGATCTCCGCTACCTGGTTCAACCAGCCATGGCTGCAGGAGAAGCTCGCGCCGGGCACCCGCGTCCGCCTGCGCGGGACGACGAACCGGTACGGCTTCCAGGTGCGCTCCTTTGACCTGAACGGCGGCGGCGCCACGGCGGACTATGCGCCGGTCTACCCCGCGAGCGAGGAGATCTCCGCCGCGAAGGTGCGGGAGCTGGTCTCGGCCGCCCTGGCGCACGTTCGCGACGATCCCGATCCGCTGCCGGTCGCCGTGAAAGTGGAGCGGGGCCTACCGCTGAAGGCCGATGCGCTCGTCGCGTTGCACGCGCCGCGCTGGCTCGCCGAGGCGGAGGAGGGAAGGCGCCGACTCGCCTTCGACGAGCTGCTCGTTCTCCAGCTAGCGCTCGCTCGCCAGAACGCGGAGCGGGAGCAGGCTGTCGCGACCGCACTCGCCGAGCCGGGCGAGCTGATCGACCGCTATCGCGCTGCGCTGCCCTTCGCGCTCACCGAGCACCAGGAGAGCGCGATCGCGGAGCTCGACGCCGATCTTGCCCGGACGACGCCGATGCAACGCCTGCTCCAGGGCGACGTCGGCGCCGGCAAGACCGTCGTCGCGCTCTACGCGCTCCTGCGCGCGGTCGAAGCCGGACGCCAGGGCGCGCTGATGGCGCCCACGGAGACGCTCGCGGAGCAGCATTTCCTCACGATCGAGGGGATCTCCGCGCAGCTCGGCGTCTCATGTGCCCTCGTCACCGGCTCGTCGCGGTCGCCGGATGCAGCGCTCGCGGACATCGTCGTCGGGACGCACGCCCTGATCCAGCAGGGCTTCGAGCTGCGCGACCTCGCCGTCGCGGTCGTCGATGAGCAGCACCGCTTCGGCGTCGAGCAGCGCTCGGCGCTCGCCGAAGGTCGCAGCCCACACGTCCTCCACATGACCGCGACCCCGATCCCGCGCACGCTCGCGCTCACGGTCTACGGCGACCTCGCGGTGAGCGAGATCGCGAAGCCACCCGCCTCGCGCATCCCGATCGTGACCGCCTGGGTCACCGAGGAGCGCAGCTCCGAGGCGTACACGCGGCTCCGTGCCCACCTCGCGGAGGGAAGGCAGGCGTACGTCGTCTGCCCGCTGATCGAGGAATCGGCGACGAGCGACGCGCGCGCGGCAGAGCAGGAGGCCGACCAGCTGCGCGCCGGCGAGTTGAAGGGCTTCAGGGTGGGCTGCATGCATGGTCGGCTGAAGCCGGCGGCGCGCCGGGAGTTGATGGCGAGCTTCAAGGCCCGCGAGCTCGACGTCCTCGTCGCGACGACCGTGATCGAGGTCGGGGTCGACGTGCCGAACGCGACGATCATGATCGTCCAGGAAGCCGATCGCTTCGGGCTGGCACAGCTCCATCAGCTTCGGGGGCGCGTCGGCCGCGGCGCCGAGCAGTCCTATTGCCTCCTGATCTCGCGCGCGAAGGACGAGCTGACCGAATCGGCGATCGAGCGATTGACGGCGCTCGTCGCCTCGACGGACGGCTTCGAGCTCGCCGAGCGCGACCTCGAGATCCGCGGTGGCGGCCAGCTCCTCGGCGCCCGCCAGTCGGGGCTCTCGGATCTCCGCTTCGCGCGGATCACGAAGGACCTCGGGCTGCTCGAGGCCGCCCGCGACGCGGCGCGTGAGCTGCCCGTGGAGACGATGGCTGCCGAGGTCGACGCGCTGCTTGGCGGCGCGGAACACCTGGGCGCGTCGTAAAGGGAACCCGAACGCGGCCGGCGGAGTAGAAGGGTCGTGAGACTCGCTGCGCTTCTCGTTGCCATCACCGCTCTTGCCGCAGGCGGCGCCGCACCGGCTCCGGAAGCGCCGAGGAGCCCGCGCGCAGCGCACACCGCGACGCTGCTCGCCTCCGGCGATGTCCTCTTTGCTGGTGGCTGCACCGTGGATAGCTGCGAACTGGACGCGCGTGGCGCGACAACCGAGATCTACGAGGCGGGATCGAGGCGCTTCCGAACAGGGCCGTCGCTGCTGCGCCCGCGGGTCGGCCATGCGGCGATCCGGCTCGGGGACGGCTCCGTGCTCGTCTTCGGCGGTTGGGACACGAGCAGTCAGACCGCGAGTGCCGAGCGGTGGCGCCCCGGCACGGAACGCTTCGAGGCGGCTGCACTGATGGGTACGCCGCGCGGCGGATTCACCGCCACGAAGCTGCGCGACGGCCGCGTTCTCGTCGTCGGCGGGGTC
>JBPCJB010000184.1:0-6901 GCA_051005735.1 Gaiellaceae bacterium
CGCGGCATCCAGCGACGGCACGACCCAGCCCGGACGGAGCTAACCGGATAAGCATGAGCAGCGCTATCGAGGCGACTGAGGACGCCGCGATCGCACCACCCAGCACACCCCGCCGACGAAGCGTCATCCTGAAAGGCGCTCTAGGCGCGATCAGTCGCGCTTCGTCGTCAGCGCCAGGATGACGCGGCGCCAGAGCCGATCGAGGAAGCCGAGCATGTATGCGGATGAGAGGACTTGAACCTCCACGCCCCGAAGGGCACACGGACCTGAACCGTGCGCGTCTACCAATTCCGCCACATCCGCGTGGGCCGACAGTCTAGCGAGCCCTCTCGGGGCGGAATGCGGAGGGCGAGTCGTCCCCTCTAGGATCGCCGAGCATGCCGTCGCTGCCGCCACTCGAGCCGAAGCGGCCGGACGTCTCCGAGGAGCTCACGGAACGCGATCTCGCCGCCGAGCGGCTGATCGGCCTCCGGGTCGAAGGGGCCGCGCTCGGAGGCGATCTCTCCGAGCGCGCTGCGGCGAACCTCCGGCTTCAGGACGTTCGCCTTGCCAACCTCGACCTCACCGGAACCGATGCGCCGGGGCTGACAGTGACGGACGCGGTCGTCGCCGGCGGCAGCTGGGCAAACCTGCGCGCCGCGCGCGGGACTCTCACTCGCGTCGAGGTGCGCGACCTCCGCGCCACAGGCGTCGACTTCACCGAAACCGTGCTCAAGGATGTCGTCTTCGCCGACGCGCGGCTCGACCTTGCCACCTTCCGGTTCGCGAAGCTGGAGCGGGTCGTCTTCCGCGACTGCCGGCTCGAGGAGGCGGACTTGCTCGGCGCCACGCTCGACTCGGTGCGCTTCGAGCGCTGCAATCTGGCCCGTGCAACCTTCGTCGACGCGACCTGCGAGCGCTGCGAGCTCCGCGGTTGCGAGCTCGCCAACCTCCAGGGGATCGAGGGTCTTCGCGGCGCACGGATGCCGTGGCAGGAGGTGATCCAGGTCGCCGGCCAGCTGGCAACGGCGATCGGGATCACCGTGATCGACTAGCCGTTCCGCGCGCGTCAGCGCAAAGCGGAGAGCACATCGTCGGCGTGGGTGTCGGGCTTGACCTTGCGCATGATCTTCGCGACGGTGCCCTCGGCATCGATCACGAAGGTCGAGCGCTCGACGCCCATGTAGCTCTTGCCGGCGTACGTCTTCTCGGCCCAGACGCCGTAGTCCTCGGCCGTCGCGTGCTCGGCGTCGGCGAGGAGCGTGAACGGAAGCTCGTACTTCTCCTTGAACTTCGCGTGCGAGGCCTCGTCGTCGGGACTGACCGCGAGCACGACCGCGCCGGCCCGCTCGAATTCGCCCCAGGCGTCCCGGATCCCGCAAGCCTGAGCGGTGCAGCCGGGCGTATCGTCCTTGGGATAGAAGTAGAGGACGACCGGCTTGCCGCGCAGCGACTTCAGGCTCACGGTCTCGCCGGTGTCCGCCGTCAGCTCGAACTCCGGCGCCTTCGCACCTTCCTCGATCACGAAATCTCCTCTCGCTAGGCTCTCTCCCGATGCTAACGACCCACCGCCTGCTCGCCTTCCTCGTCGTCGGTGTGCCGGCGCTCTCGGCGCTTGCGGGCGGGCTCGTCTACTGGCGCCGGCGCGGGGCGGGGGCGCTCCTGACGAACGTCTTGGCGCTCGCCCAGACGCTGCTCGTGGCCCAGGTCGCGCTCGGCTTGCTCCTGCTCTCCGAGGAGCGGGAGGCGGCCGACAGCCTGCACTACGCCTACGGGTCGCTCTCGCTCGGGGCGATTCTCGTGCCGTGGTTCTATGCGCCCGCTGTCGGGCCGAAGCGCCTCGCCTGGTTCGCGGGCACGGGGGCACTCGCTGCCGCACTCGCCGTACGGGCGTTCATGACGGGATGATGGAGAAGCTGAAGCGCTTCTTCGCCGAGATGAACCCGCTGATCCGCGGGCTCGGAATCGTGGCGCTAATCGCGGCTGTCGTCGTCGTCCTCTCGCTCGAGGAGGTGCTGGCGACTGTCGGCGGCCTGCTCCGGATCGTCTTCTTCCTCGCGGTTGCGTTCTTCCTCTTCCTGCTCTGGCGGGAGCGGCGCAGCGAAATCGAGGCCTGGTCGGAGCAGAGCCGCCGCGTCTTCTACGGAGCGATCGTGCTCGCGGTCGTCGACATCGGTGTCCTGATCGGGCTCGGCGCCTCAGGGCTCGACGCGCTCGCGTTCTTCCTCGTTCTCGGCGCCTGCGCTTACGCCGTCTACCGCGTCTGGCGCAACGAGCACACCTACAGCTGAGCGCGGAGCTTCTCGTGCAGCCGAGCGGCGTGCGAGACGACCGGCGAGCCGGAGTCGACGAGCGGCGTGGGCACGTCGGCCCATTCCGCGTCGGGGCCGAAGAGGAAGTAGGCATCCCAGACGATTCCCGCGTAGCCGAGCCCGCCGAGATCGCGGCCGGCGAGCCAGGTCCCGATCGTGCGCTCCTCGTCCCAGTACTGCTGGACGCAAGCGTCGGCGATCAGCCCGGTCTCGATCTCGGAGCGCTTGTCTGGCAAGAGCATCGGCATCCAGACGACGTAGACGCGAAGATCCTCCGCCTGCTCGCGCTCGAGGATCTGGTCGCGGACCTCACGGGCACCGGCGCGGCAGGTGCCTCAGGTGGGCGAGAGGAGCATGAGCACGCGCTTGCGGCGAGCAGGAGAACGACGTTACGCCGGCTCACGCCTCGACGCGGCTCGCGGCGCCGTCGAGCGCGTCGAGCGCGGCTCGGATCTCGAGCGCCTGGCCGACGAAGATCGGCGTGTCGCGCTCGGTGTAGCGGGATGCCTCGCTCTCGCGCAGGGTCAGCATCAGGTGCATGAAGTCGGACGGCTCTTCGCACTCGAAGGCGGTCATGAACTCCTGATCGTCGATCCCGAACGAGTACGTCGTGTGGTTCTGAATCGTGGCGTAGCGGGCGCCGATCTCGATGTGCTCGTTCATCGCGCGCTGGCGATCCTCGAGCGGGAGCGCGTACCACGGTCGCGTCTTCACGAATGGATAGACGACGAGGTACGGGTGGCCGCGTGGAACGATTTTGCGGGCGCGGCGGGCCTGGCTGTACTGCGACGCCTTCGTGGTCGCGAGGTAGGAGTACGGCGTCCCGAGCCAGCCGGCGAGCGGAGTCGCGTTCAGGGCGGCGCCGAGCTCGCCCAGGTCGAGGTAGCGCTCGGTGATCTTCCAGAGGAAGAAGTCGCAGTCCGGCCTGATCCCCGCCGTCGAGTAGGCGCGAACCTCCAGGCGCTCGGCCCACGACTCGACGACCTCGGCGAAGGCGTCCTTGCCGGCGGCTCGTTCCTCGATGGGCAGCCGCCGCCAGGCCGGATCGACCTTGTAGAAGGTGTAGGCGACGTACTGGCCGCCCTGCTGCTCGCTGCTCATCTCTCGAATGGTACGGCGTCTAGCAGCCCTTGCGCGCGCGCAGGATCGCCTCGCGCACCGGCTCGAAGCTCCGCTTGCGTGATCCATCGACGTAGTAGACGCCCGATTGGAACCCGGTCAGGAACGGCTCGTCGTGCGAGTGGAAGAGGAGCATCCCCACGACGTCCTCTTGGCAGACGGCGAGCTCGAGGGCGCGCCGGTAGAAATCGGCCTGCGTCGCCTCGTCCACCGGTGTGCCCGGCTCGTCTTCCTCGTAGAGCTCCGCCTTCTCGGCCGGAATCGTCGTCTCGACGCCGAACTCGCTGTAGAGGATCGGCACGTCAGCGCCGAACGCCTCGCGGAGGAGCTCGCTGAGTCGCGCGTGATCGGCGAGCCCGAGCGTGCGCGAGCCGGGATGCGGCCGGTCGGGCGGGATGTTCGAGGCAGCCGGATATGGATGAAACGCGAAGCCGTCGAGGACCGGTCGCGTGCGTCCGGTTCGGCGCAGCTCGGCGCCGAGGTCGCGGATGAACCTCGTCGGCGAATGCGTGTCGCGGCCCGTGTTCGGCTTGTCGACGCCGCGCGGCGCCAGCGCACCGCCCCAGATCCGCGTCTCCGGCGCGACCGCCTTCGCGGCGTCGTAGACGTCCGCCAAGAGCGCGAGGTAGAAGACGGCCGCGAGATTCTCGCCATCCTCGCCGAACTGAGGCAGCCAGAAGCGATTCAGGTTCGGCTCGTTGCCGACGATCACGTCCCGGATCCTCGGCACGCCCTCGACGATCGCCGCGACGTGCGACGAGAAGGCCGCCCGCTCGGCCGCCGTCAGCGGCGTCGTGCTGGAACCGCGATGGAAGACCGCGAGGAAGATGCGCAAGTCTCGCTTCCCGGCCCGGGCGGCCACATCGCGGAGAACGCCAAGCTCCTCGGCTGTGGGCGCAGAGAGGCCGGGCTCCCAGTAGCTCGTAATCCCAACAGCGCCGAACCCCGCCGCCGCAAGCTGGCCGAGCACTGGTCCTTGCTGGCGAGCCGCGTCGTCGACGGCCCCGACGACGAAGGCATCCGACTCTGCGTCCGGCTCTGTAACCGTGTCTGCGACCGTCTCCGTAACCGTGTCTGCAACGGTGTCTGTTCCGGCGCTCTCGCCGCCGTCCCGACAGCCCGCCAAGACGACCGCGAGCAGGAGCGCCGCGAGCGCGGGCCGCATCAGCGCACGCGGAACGGCGCGCTCTCGCGCAGAACCGGCTCGCCCCGGTTGACCGGGTGCGTGACGCTGACCGAGAGCCGGTAGAGGCCGGGCCGGAGCTTCCGGCGGAGCGAGATCGTGACGCCGGCCTCCGCTTTCGCGCGACCGCTCGTCGCGGCCGTCGTCGATCCGGCCGGCAGCTTCACGAGCCGCGCGCGGTAGACGCAGTCGAGGTCGCAGCGGAGCGAGATCCCGAGAGTCCGCGCCAAGAAGGCCGTCCTCGGCTTGACTCTCAGCGCGAGCCCGTCGCACCGGTCGATCGAGCCGCCGCGCGTCGCAGCAAGGGCGTCCCGAACCGGCGCGAGGCTCGATTTCGGGCTGCCGTCCGCATAGTAGAGGCCGGACTGCCACGCCGAGAGGGCGGTCTCGTCATGGGAGTGGAAGAGGAGCATTCCGGTCACGTTCGGCTGGCAAAACGCGAGCTGGAGCGCGCGCCTGTAGTACGCCGCCTGAGTCGCCTCCGTGACCGGCCTCGTCGTCGCGGGCTCCGTGCCGGAGTACAGCGATGCCTTCTCGGTCGGAATCGTCGCCTCGACGCCAAACTCGTCGTAGAGGATCGGGAGTGACGAGCCGGGCTGCGCCGTCCCGTCGAACGCCTCGCCGAGCAGGGCGACGAGCTTCGGGTAATCGACGAGCCCGAGGTGATCCGGGTCGCTCGGCGGCAGCTCGGGCGATCGGCTCGAGTTGTCGGCGTAGGGGTGGAAGGCGAAGACGTCCATCACGGGGAGCGCCCGCGCGCTCAGGCGGTAGGCGGCGCCCAGCTCTCGGATGAACCGCGTCGGCGAGATCGTGTCGCGGCCGGTGCCCGGCCGGTCGACGCCGCGCGGGGCCAGCGCGCCGCCGATCACGCGCACCTCGGGCGAGACGGCCTTCAGCGCGTCGTAGGTCTGGGCGAGGAGCGAGAGATAGGCCGGGGCGGAGGCGCCCGAGCCGTCGGCGGCGAACTGCGGCAGCCAGAAGCGGTTCAGGTTCGGCTCGTTTCCGACGATCACGTCGCGCACGCTCGGATGAGCGCGGACGAGGCCGGCCGCATACGACGCGAACTGGGTGCGATCCTCCGGCGCGAGCGGCGTCGTCCGTGAGCCCGCGTGGAAGACCGAGACGTAGACGCGGATGCCGGAAAGCTCGGCCGCCGCCACCACATTGTCGAGCACCTTGCGTTCTGCGGCGCCTGGCGCGAGCTCGCCGGGCTTCCAGATCGAGGTGACGCGGACGGCCCGGAAGCCTGCGAGCTGGAGCAGCGTCATCTGGGCCTTCGCCTCGACGAGGCTCGAGCTGCGGACGATGTCCTCGGCCGCCCCGAGTGTGAGCGTCGGCCCGCCCCCCTGCGCTGCCGGCGCCAAGGCAAGAGCGACGAGCGCGCCGAGAAGCCCCCATCTCATGCGCGACACGGTAGCGCCGGACTGTGATGGAGCGGTAAAACCCGGCTCCGCATCTACCCTTGATCGCCGATGGCGGACGTCCGCGACAAGCTGGGGGGACTGCCCGCAAAGCCGGGCGTCTACCTCTTCCGCGATGCCAAGGGCGGGGTGCTCTACGTCGGGAAGGCGAAGTCGCTGCGCCCGCGTGTCCGCTCCTACTTCCAGGCCGGCCGCGGCGACAACCGGCAGTCGATCCCGCGACTCGTCTCCCGGATCGACGACCTCGAGGTGATCGTCACCGGCACCGAGGTCGAAGCGCTCCACCTCGAGCAGAACCTGGTCAAGCGGCACCGGCCGCCGTTCAACGTCCGGCTCCGCGACGACAAGTCGTTCCCCTACATCGCCGTCACCGTCGAGGACGAGTACCCCCGCGTCATGTTCACGCGCGAGCGGCATCGGCGCGGGGTCGTCTACTTCGGCCCCTACGCGAACGCGAAGAAGGTGCGCGAGACGCTCGACGTGCTCAACCGCGTCTTCCAGTTCCGCCCGTGCGAGGGGCCGAAGCCGGGCCGGCACTCGGGAATTCCCTGCCTGGACTACCACATCGAGCGCTGCCACGCGCCCTGCGTCGGCTACATCTCGAAGGAGCTATACGGCGAGCTGATCGAGGAGGTGATCGAGTTCCTCTCCGGCGATACGAAGCCGATCGTGCGCGCGCTCGAGGAGCGGATGCGCGACGCGGCCGCCGACGAGCGGTTCGAGGACGCCGCTCGCTACCGGAACCGACTCTTCGCGATCCAGAACCTCGCCGAGCGTCAGGGGGCCGACCGGCGCGAGACCGGCTCGATCGACGTGATCGGGATCGCCGCCGAGGGCGAGCGCGCCGCCGTCCAGGTCTTCCCGCTCCGCGGCGGCAAGATGATCGA
>JBPCJB010000185.1:0-11058 GCA_051005735.1 Gaiellaceae bacterium
CTCATCGGCCGAACGACCGATGAGCGACACCGTCTTTCTCGTCAACCCGGCCTCGGCGAATGGCTCGACGGGCAAGCGCTGGCCAGAGCTCGCACGCCGCGCGGCGACGCGCGGGCTCGAGGGCGACGCTCTCTTCTCGGAGCGGCCGGGGCACCTCGGTCGACTCGCGCGCGAGGCGGCGCTCGGCGGAGCGTCGCTCCTCGTCGTCGTCGGCGGCGACGGCTCGGTGAACGAGATCGCAAACGGGATCCACGACCTCCCGGACGTCGAGATCGCCGTGATCGCGCGCGGGACGGGCTGGGACTTCGTCCGCACCTACGGAATCCCGCACGGGGTCGACGGCGCGATCGACGTGGCGCTGACCGGACGCCCCCGCGCCATCGATCTCGGCCGCGTTCTCTACCGCGCCTGGGACGGCGCCGAGGCGCAGTCGTACTTCGCGAACGTCGCGAGCGCGGGGATGAGCGGCGCGATCGCGCAGCGTGCGAACGAGACGACGAAGGCGCTCGGCGGCAAGGTTTCGTACCTCGCGGCGACCCTCGCCGTCTTCGCGCGCTGGCAGAACTCCGAGGTGCGGCTCTCGGTCGACGACGAGATCCGCGGCGGTCGCATGCACGACGTGGTCGTCGCGAACGGGCGCTCGTTCGGCGGCGGGATGCGAATCTGCCCCGACGCCGAGCCGGACGACGGCCTCTTCGACGTGCTCACGATCGGCAACCTCACCAAGCGCGACCTGCTCACCACCCTCCCGAAGACCTTCTGGGGCAAGCATCTGCCGCACCCGAAGGCCGAGCTCCTGCGCGGGTCGACGGTGACGGTCGACGCCGACGTGCCGCTTCCAATCGAGCTCGACGGCGAGCAACCCGGAACGACACCGGTGCGCTTCGAGCTCGTTCCACGCGCGTTACGTGTCCGGGTGCCCCGCTAGGAGGGCTTGGCGGAATGCCGCTCGTTCGGATCGGTGCGCTGGGTGCGCTGTGGCAAGGACGCAGGGAGCGTTCATACCTGTAGGTATGGACGCGACTGAGGACGCCGCCACGACGTGCCCAGCGCGCCGAGACGGGCACAGCCGGTACTTCGCCAAGCCCTCCTAGGCCGGAGGGTTCTTCGGCGCGGCCGGCTTCTTCGCGACGGCCGTGGCCTTCTTCGTCGTCGACGCGGTCTCGAGCTTCGCGAGTCGCTGTTCGAGCTCGTCGACCCGCCGCTCGAGCACGTCGAGCCCGCGCAGTCGCTTCTGCATCTCGTCGAGCCGCGTCCGCGACTGGTTCGCCATCTCGACGAGCTTCGCTCCGCCCGGGACGTCGGCCAGCTTGTGCAGCGCCTCCTCGCCGAGACCCTGGACTCGGGAGAAGATGTCCTTTTGCTCAGTCGTCATGGGGCGGAGTCTACCGGCGCGACACGGGGCGCAACTCTCCGGCCGATCCGACGTCTGACTGTTCAGGAACGGCAGCTCGTCATCACGAAGATTTCACACGAATGTCACACCTTTGGAGCATGCGACGTCAGGAGCGATCAGTACCGTGATCAGTGCATGAGCGTCTCTCTACACCGGAAGCGTCCGCTGCACAGGCACAAGGCCGTCACCACGCACGTCCTGAGTCAGCACGCGGGGATCCCGTACGAGATCGAGCGCACCCTGTGCTCGGACTGCCGGCGGATCCTCGGCGAGCGGCCGCTCAGGCGCGCCGCAGCCTAGTCCCGTCCGGCATCGCCGCTCACGGCCTTAGGGTGAGGGCTGTGGACGGCTTCAACTTCTCGACCGGGGTTGCCGTCCGCTTTGCGGAGACGGACGCCCAGGGCATCGCCCATCACGCCTCGTTCGTCGTCTGGCTCGAGGTCGCGCGCGTCGCCTACCTCGCCGAGCACGCGGGCGGCTATCTCTCGATTCAGGCCCAGGGGCTGGAGGCGCTGACGACGGCCGTCCAGCTCTCCTACCGGCGGGCGGCCTACTTCGACGACCGTCTCCTCGTCTGGACGCGCTGCGTCGACCTGCATGGCGCCCGGTTTCGCTACGAGTACATAATCGCGCGGGCCGACGAGATCGTGGCGGACGGCTCCACCTCTCACGCGACGGTCGACTCCCGGAGCCGGCAGCCGACGCGCGTTCCAGAGTGGTTCGTCGAGGCGGTGGCTAGGGCAGAGGGATAGGCGCCCGCTCCGCCGGGGGCACCGTCGGGATCGTCTCGACAGGCGGATCCTCGGGAACGGCCTGCGTCGTCGCGGGCGGCTCGGACGGCTCCGGCGCGGTCGTGGTCGTGGTCGGGCGCTCCTTCGGCGCCGGCTTCTTCGGCTTGGGCTTCGGCTTGGTGCCCACCCGGATGATCCGGTACTCGCCGCGGTAGGAGGTATTCCAGGTCTCGTCGCGGAGGACGCCGCCCGTCTCGCCGTAGACCGTGCGCGTGACGCTCGTGGCGCGCGCCTCCGATCCCTCCTCCTCCACGATCTCGGTGCCGCGCTCGAGCATCGGGTCGGGGCTGCGCCGAATCCGGGCCGGGGCCGTGATCCGCATCGTCCCCTCGCCGCTCTCGACCCGCCGCTCGGGGCCCCCGCCGTAGAGCGAGACCGTGATGCCCCCACCGTCCCAGCTCGCCGCGACGAGGATCCACTTCGGCGTGTCGTTGACGAACTTCAGATCGAGATCGGGATAGTTGACGGTCGCGTCGCGGCCGAGCTGATAGCGGCTGATGTAGAGCGAGTGGGGGTTGCGCTCGGCGATCTTGACCCCGCTCTCCCACGCGGCGTTGAAAACCGTTGTCGCGACCTGCGAGACGCCGCCGCCGACGTCCTCCTCGTACTCGTCCCTGATGATCACTGGCGCAGGCAGGAAGCCGCGCTCGAGCGTGCGCGGGCCGACGCGGTCGTTGAACGAGAAGGTGCCGCCGGGAGCGACCAGGGCGCCGCTCAGGAGCTCGATCGCGCGGCGGAGGTTGGTGATCCGGTTGTACGTGCCGGCGTTCAGGGTCGTGTACGTGCCGAGCCGGCGCACGATCCCGAGCCCCTTCGCGTCCGCTGTCGTCAGCGCGGGCCGGCTCGTGACGAGCGCGAGCTGCGCCGACCTTGCCGTCGGCGAGACTGCGGCGGAGAGCAGCGACTCGGCGGTCGCCGGGACGTCGATCTCGAGTCCGGGCTTGCTTGGCACGATGCTGATCGCGCCTGACGAGGTCACGAACCTGGCGTCGACCGGTGGCCGCTCCACGTTCTCGCCCAAGCGCGCAAACCAGGCGTCGGCCTTCGCGCCCGCGATCGAGAGCTCCAGCGAAGAGCCGCTGGGAAGTGCGATCAGCTCGGCGAGCCGCCAGCGTGGAAGCTTCCAGCTCTTCTCGTCGGAGACGAGCCGCACGGGCGCCGAGAAGGCGATCCGGGCCTGCCGAGCCGCAGGAGCGAGATCGTCGGCGGTCACGTCGATCGGATCGATCGAGACCGGCAGCGGGACGGGTCGCACGCGCCCGAGCTGCGCGAGCGCGCGCACGATCACATCGCCGGCCTCGTCGCGCTCGAGCGTCCTGCCGATCTGGCCCGGAACGACGGCGACGGCCAGGCCGCGGCGCACGAGCCTCGCCTCGACGTGGCCGCGGTCGATCGCCGTCGCGAGCTGGCCGAGCTTGTAGTCGAGCGCAGCTGTGTGGGCCCCGACGGGCGGGGCGATCTCGGTACCCAGGAAGCGGGTTTGCAGCCGCTTGTAGCCGCGGACGGGTGCGAAGCCGCTTCCTTCGCTGAGGGCGCTGGCCACGGCAGCCGTCCAGTCGGCCTCGACGCCGAGGGTCGTCGGCTTGATCGGAAACCGCCGCTCCCCGACGGTGAAGACGACCGGGACCCGCGCGACCCGCTGGGCCCGCTCCTCGAGTAGGGTGCGCGCCTCGGCGGCGGTCAGCCCGCCGACGTCCACGCCGGCGATTGTGACGCCTTCCGCGACCCGGGCCGGCGAGCCGGCGAGCACGACGCCGACGAGCACGCCGAGCGCGGCTACGACAATCGCCGCGACGACGAGCGCACGGAGAACGACGTACGCGGTTCGCCCTCGAGACGTGCGCACGTCGACGGATGGCGCCTGGACGCGCAAGCAGTCGAGTGTAGCCGCGACGTTCCGGGGGCTTGCGACGACTTTGTCAGCGAGCTCGGAGGTACTGGACGATCACGTGCCGCTGAATCTCCGAGGTGCCCTCGACGATCTGGAGCACCTTCGCATCGCGCATCCACTTCTCGACCGGGTGATCGCGCATGATCCCGGCGCCGCCGAGCACCTGCACGGCCTCGGTCGTGATGCTCATCGCCGCGTCTGCGGCGAACGCCTTGGCGATTGAGCCGAGCAGGCCGCCGTCCTCACTCTGCCGATTGGATGGGGCGTCGAGGGCCGCCGCCGCTCGCCAGATCAAGAGGCGCGACGCCTCGACCTGCATCGCCATGTCGGCGAGCTTGAAGGAGACGCCCTGCCGGGCGATCAGCGGCTTTCCGAACGCCTGCCGCTCGTTCGCATAGTCCGTCGCGTACTCGAACGCGGCGCGGGCGATCCCGAGCGCTTCGGCCGCCACCTGCGGGCGCGAGTGCAGGAAGAAGTCCATCGCGATCGCGAAGCCCTCGCCCTCCGCCCCGAGCAGCCGGTCGGGGGGAAGCCGCGCCTCGCTGAAGAGGATCGAGCCGGTGTGCGAGGCGCGAAGGCCGAGCTTCGGCTCCTTGCGACCGGCGGACACACCCGGATCGCCGGCCTCGACGAGAAAAGCCGTGATCGCCCCGTCCAGCTTCGCGAAGACGATCGTCAACTCGGCGATCCCACCGTTCGTGACGTAGCACTTCTCCCCGTTCAGCACATACCCGTCACCGTCCCGCCGGGCTGTCGACTGGATCCCCGCGAGGTCCGAGCCGGCGCCGGGCTCGGTGAACGCGATCGCCGCCAGGCAGCCCTCCTCGGAGGCGAGGCGGGGGAGCCAGCGCTCCTTCTGCGCCTCGGCGCCGTAGCGGACGAGCGGTCGGACGGGGAACATCGTCGCGCCGATGGGCGCCGACAGGCCGGCGCAGCCCCACGAGAGCTCTTCGGCCACCAACGAGGAGGTGACCGCGGAGACTCCGCCACCGCCATACTCGACGGGAATCGCGTGGGAGGTGAGACCGAGCGCGGCCGCCTTTCCGAGCAGCTCGGGCGGACAGTCCTCCCGCTCGTCCCACTCGCGGGCGATCGGCCGCAACTCCCGCTCGGCGAACTCGTGCGCGAGCGCTTGCAGCTCGCGCTGCTCGGGCGTCAGCTCGAACGAGATCCCGGCGCCGGCTAGGAGCGCCACGATGCGATCCTCTGGCCCGTCGTGGCTAGAGCGCGGCTGCGTCGGTGTCGTACGGGCATTGCCCGTCCGAGTGCGGCGCGGCCTTCACCGCGGGCGCGGACTTCGCGGCCGGGGCCTTCACCGTCGACGAGCTCTTGGCGATCGCGGGCGGCACTGCGAGGAAGCTGCCCACCACGACGAGCATCACGATCCGCTTGAGCATGGCCCGAGCATACCCGATATGTGGCGTTTGTCACCTCAGAAGACGAAAAGCTCGACGCCGCCGCTCACGTTCAGCTCGATCCCGGTGATGTAGCTCGCGAGATCGGAGCAGAGGAAGCAGATCGCGTTCGCGATGTCCTCCGGCTCACCTGGTCGCTTCAGCACCGTCCGGTTGACGATCCGCTCGTTCATCGCCGGGTTGGCGAAGTTGAACGCCTCGGTTCCGATTACGCCGGGGACGATCGCGTTGCACGTGATCCCGTGTCGTCCGCCTTCCATCGCGAGGGTGCGCGTGAGGCCGAGGATGCCCGCTTTCGTCGTCGAATAGCTCGCCTGGCCGAAGCCGCCGAGGGTGCCCGCCACCGAGGCCATGTTCACGATCCGGCCGAAGCCGCGCTCCCTCATGTGCGGCCACACCGCCTGGGCGCAGTTGAAGCCTCCGGAGAGGTTGACGCGAAGGTCGCGCTCCCAGAGCTCGGGGCTCTGATCGGCGAACTGCGCGGCGTGGTCGAGTGTGCCCGCGTTGTTGATCAGGATGTCGACCGAGCCGAACTCGGAGACGACTCGGGCGACGGTCTCCTTGACCTGGTCACGGTCGGTCACGTCGCACTTGATCGCAGCCGAGCGTTGGCCCAGCTCCAGGATCTCCCGGGCCGTCGCCTCGGTGTAGACGATCCCCTGCGCCTTCGCGACCTGCGCGAGCGGGCCGTAGCGCTCGGCCATCTCGCTCGACTCGTCGGACTCGACCTGAATGCCGGCGATCACGACATCGGCGCCCGCGCGGGCGAGCGCGAGCGCGTCGGCGCGACCGAGCCCGCGCAAGCCGCCGGTGACGAGAGCGACGCGGCCGGAGAGGTCGATCTCGAGTGCCACGGCGCGATCCTACGCTGGTAGAAGGGATTCGTGCATCGGATCGACGCGGACGAGCGGAGAGCGCGGCTCGTGCGCCGTCACCGGCTGGCCGCGCCCGAGCGCGCGGACGACGCGCTCGATGTGGCCCGCTCGCTCGTCGTTCTCCACTCGACTGACGCCGTCACGGTCTTTCTCTCGATCGCGGCGCGAACGACGGCAGTCGGGCCTGCCGACATCGAGCACGCCTTCTACGACGATCGCACGCTCGTCCGCTTGCACGGGATGCGAAGGACGCTCTTCGCGGTCCCGCGCGAGCTCGTGCCGGTCGTCTTCGCCGCCTGCACGCGGACGATCGTCGCGCGCGAGCGCCGCCGGCTCGAGGGAATGCTCGTCGCGAGCGGCGTTTCCACTCGGCCCGCGGCCTGGCTCGCGCGAGCCTCGAAAGCTGCGCTCCAAGCGCTCGACGAGCGCGCTCCCGCCACGACGAGCGAGGTGGCGGCCTCGGTTCCGATGCTCGCCAAGAAGCTTCGGATCGGCGCCGGGACGAGATTCGAGGCGACCCAGAGCGTGGCCGCGCGGCTTCTGCCGCAACTGGCGATGGAGGGGAAGCTCATGCGCGCTCGCCCGCGCGGCACCTGGATCAGCGGCCAGTACCGCTGGACGCCGACAGCAGCCTGGCTCGGCGAGGAGATCGCTTCGATCGAGCCCGAGCGGGCGCAGGCTGAGCTCCTACGGCGCTGGCTGGAGTCCTTCGGGCCCGGCACCGAGGCGGACATCCGTTGGTGGACGGGCTGGACTGCCCGCGAGGCGCGGACGGCGCTCGCCGCGGTGCCGCACGCCGAGGTCGATCTCGGCGGCTCCAGCGGCTATGTCCTCGCCAGCGATCTCGAAGGCGCCACGGCGCCGGAGCCGGCCGCGGCGCTCCTCCCCACCCTCGATCCGACGACGATGGGCTGGAAGGAGCGGGACTGGTATCTCGGCCCACACTCCTCGCTGCTCTTCGACACGAACGGCAACGCTGGGCCGACCGTCTGGTGGGACGGACGCGTCGTCGGCGGCTGGTCGCAGCGACGCGACGGAGAACTCGTCTTCCGCCTGCTCGAGGACGTCGGCGCCGATGCCGTCCGCGCCGTGGAGTCGGAGGCGGAGCGGCTGGAAGACTGGCTCGGCGAGGTGCGTTTCTCGCCCGGCTTCCTGCCGCCGTTCCAGCGCGAGCTCTCCGCTTAACCTTTCGGCAGGAAGATCTCCTTCGCGATCACGAGGCGCTGGATCTGCGAAGTGCCCTCGTAGATCTGGAAGAGCTTGGCGTCGCGCATCAGCTTCTCTACCGGGTACTCCTTCATGTAGCCGTAGCCGCCGAAGACCTGAACCGCGTCCGTCGTGACCTTCATCGCCGTGTCGGCCGAGAAGCGCTTCGCGAACGAAGACTGGAGGGTCGCCCGCTCGCCGCGATCGTGCAGCCAGGCCGCCTGCCAGCAGAGCAGCCGCGCCGCTTCGATCTCGGTCGCCATGTCCGCGATCATGAAGTTGACGCCCTGGTGCATCGCGATCGGGACGTCGAAGGTGACGCGCTCGTTCGCGTACTCGACGGCGTACTCGAAGGCCGCCTGCGCGACCCCGACAGCGCCGGCGGCCGTCCCTGGCCGGGTGAAATCGAGCGTCTGCATCGCGATCTTGAAGCCCTCGCCCTCCTCCCCGATCCGGTTCGCGGCCGGCACGACTACGTCGGTGAGCGCGAACGCGGAGGTGTCGGTCGAACGCTGGCCCATCTTGTCGAGGTGCTTCTCGAGCTCGACGCCCGGGGTGTCCATCGAGACGACGAAGGCGGAGATCCCCTTGTGCCCCTTGTCGGGATCCGTCTTCGCGAAGATCACGGTCCAGGCCGCATGGCCCGCGTTCGTGATGAAGGTCTTCGAGCCGTTCAGGACGTACTCGTCGCCTCGGCGCTGCGCCGTGGTCTTCAGCTTGACGACGTCGGAGCCCGCCTCCGGCTCGGAGAGGCCGAACGAGCAGAGGAGCGGCTCGTCGAGGAGCGGCGGCAGCCACGTGGCCTGCTGCTCCTCGCTCCCCGTGATGATCACAGGGCCGGCGCCGAGTCCGTTGGCGCCGATCGAGGTGCCGATCCCCGAGCAGCCCCAGTTCAGCTCCTCGCCGACGAGGATCCCCTCGAAGGTCGAGAGTCCGAGCCCGCCGAGCGACTCCGGCACATGCAGGTTCATGAGGCCGAGCTCATGGGCCTTCGCGACGAGGTCGGCCGGGTGGGTCTGGTGCTCGTCGTACTCGGCCGCCTTCGGCCGGATCTCCTTCGCGGCGAACTCGCGCGCGAGCTCGCGCAGCGAGCGCTGCTCGTCGGTGAGGGCGAACGAAACGCCCGTGCCGACCGATTCAACCGTGGCCATTAGCTCTCCTACGTTTGATTGAACAGTCAGTCAAGAGGGTACCGTCCTCCCTCCAGACCGTCAACAGCAGGTCGTTATGCTCGCTCGGATGACGATCGCCGTGCAGGAGTGGCTCGATCGCTATCGACATGCCTGGGAAACCGCCAACGCAGACGCCGTCGTCGAATTGTTCACCGACGACGCCTCCTATCGCTCGAGCATCTTCGCCGAGGCACATGTGGGTCGCGACGCGATCCGCGCCTACTGGAAGCGAGCCACTGCGACCCAGAAGGCCGTCGTCGTGCAGATCGGCCGGCCGTTCGTCGACGCCGATCGAGTCGCCGCGGAGTGGTGGACGACGATGGAGGACGAGGGCGAGGAGGTCACGTTGCCAGGATGCCTCCTGCTGAGGTTCGATGCGAACGGCCGCTGCCGCGAGCTGCGCGAGTACTGGCAGGTCGAGCAGGCACGACTCGCTCCGCCGGACGACTGGGGAACGTAGGGGATACCCGAACGGTCAGCGTGCTCCGAGCGAGCGCCGATAGCGCGCCACCCTGACGAGCTTGGCGTCGAGCACGCCCGTGCGTGCGAGCGGGATGAGCGCCTCTGCCATCCGCTCCGCGTCGCGCGCGCTCGTCGTCAACACGAGGTCGGCGCCGGCCTCGATCGCGAGGCGCGCCCAGTAGGGCGCGTACGGGCTGCCGAGGATCCCCAGCGAGTCGGTGATCGCGACTCCGCGAAAGCCGAGGCTCCGGAGCAACCGGTAGGTCGCGGGCTCGAGCGAGGCGCGACGCAGCCCGAGCCGCGGATAGATCGCGTGCGAGACCATCACGCACGGCACGCCGGCCCGCACCGCAGCGCGAAACGGGGCGAGATCCTGTGCCCGGAGGACGCCGTAGACGCGAGCCTCGTCGGTCGACTTCGGCGTCGAGCCGAGGCCCGGAAAGTGCTTTACGCACGCCGCCTTGCCGAGTCCCCGGGCGAACGCGACTCCGTACTCCGGCCGCGCGAACTGGCGGGAGCCGAGCGGCCCGTCCGGGAGATCGAGCACCGGCGCGAAGTCGGCATGGACACCCGCCCGGCGAAGCGCGGCTGCCGTCTCCCGGCCGGCGGCGAATGCCTCGGCGGAGCTGCGGTAGCTCGACGCGGCTCCGAAGGGGGCGATCCTCGCGAACGTCTTCACGAGGCCGCCCTCCTGATCGGCGAAGACGAGCGAGCCTCGTGGACGCGGCTCGGCCGTCGTCCACCGCCGCACGAGCACGCCGGCGAATCCTGCCGGGGCGGGCATTCCCGCGACCACGACCGCGTGCGCCTTCTCCCGCGGGGTCATCGCGTCCACCTCGGCCTCGACCGATCCGGAAAGCAGGAGCGCGGGCGCCGATGTGACCGCCGCGATCACGCGACGAGGTTGCGGAACGTGATGGAGTAGCGGAGCTCCTTCGCGGGCGGGATCGAGTGCTGCCAGTCGGTGCGCGCCTCGCCGGCGAGGACGTACGCCGAACGCGGCGCGGCTTCGGTCGACCACGTCTCCCAGTCGCGCACGCGGCCGCGCCGGAAGCGAAGCCGAGCGGCGCCGAGGAGCGAGATCCCGACGATCCGGTCGAACGGCGGAGAGTCGCGGTGCCAGCCGATCGTGGCGCCTTCGGGATAGCGCTGGACGAGCGCCTGCACGAGCCCGTCGGGCTCCACGCCGGCCAACGCCGCCGCCTTCTCGCGGAGCGGCAGGAGGAGCGAGGGCAGCGGCTCGCCGGGCGTGAGCCGCCGAGTCTCGTACCCGTACCGGAATCCGAAGTGCGCCGCCGTGCGCAGCGAGGTCCGGCCGCGGATCACGACCGGAGAGAAATCGAGCGCGTCGAACCCGTCGAGCAGACGCTGCTCCTCGGCCTCGTCGATCAGCTCCGGCTGGTGAACGAGACCGCTCGGCGGTTCCTCTCCCACAAGCGCAGTGTGCCCGCCCGGAGACGGAGCGCTTGTGTTGCTGAAACACAAGTGCTTCTCGGCCGGCGGACGAACCGCCTGGTTGAGCCAAACCCAGGGCAAGAGAAGACGAGCTTGTGTTGTTCCAACACAAGCGTTGGTTTCTCTACGATGCGCGAGATGGCCGTCGCCGACAGGAGAACCGCGCTCGACCCGCTCGACTTCCTCGCGCTCGACGCGCTCCTCGACGACGAGGAGCGGGCGATCCGCGACACCGTCCGGCAGTTCGTACGCGAGCGTGTCCTCCCCGACGGCGGCGACTGGTTCGAGCAGGGGATCCTCCCGCGCGAGCTGATCTCCGAGCTCGCGAAGCTCGGTCTCTTCGGGATGCACCTCGAGGGCTACGGACTTCCGGGTGCGAGCGCGGTCGCCTACGG
>JBPCJB010000186.1:0-5969 GCA_051005735.1 Gaiellaceae bacterium
ACCGTTCCCTCGAGGATCTTCAGGAGCGCCTGCTGGACGCCCTCGCCGGAGACGTCGCGCGTGATCGACGGGTTGTCGGCCTTGCGCGCGATCTTGTCGACCTCGTCGATGTAGATGATCCCGGTCTCGGCCTTCTTGATATCGAAGTCGGCCGCCTGGATCAGCTTCAGGAGGATGTTCTCGACGTCCTCGCCGACGTAGCCAGCCTCGGTCAGCGCGGTCGCGTCGGCGATCGCAAACGGCACGTTCAGGATTCGCGCGAGCGTCTGGGCGAGCAGCGTCTTGCCGCAGCCGGTCGGGCCGAGCAGGAGGATGTTCGACTTCTGCAGCTCGACATCGCCGTCCTCCTGGCCCATCCGTACGCGCTTGTAGTGGTTGTAGACCGCCACCGCCAGCGTTCGCTTCGCCTCCTCCTGCGAGACGACGTAGTCGTTCAGCACGGAGTAGATGTCGCGCGGGCGCGGGAGGTTGTCGAGATCGAGCTGGGTCGGGGCCGTCAGCTCCTCGTCGATGATCTCGTTGCAGAGATCGATGCACTCGTCGCAGATGTAGACGCCGGGCCCGGCGATCAGCTTCTTGACTTGCCGCTGGCTCTTGCCGCAGAAGCTGCAGAGGAGCTGCTCGTTGCCGTCGGATGCTCGGGCCATGTCTGGTTGTACCTCGGATTTGGGGAATCGGCTAGTGCTGAGGTGCTAGCGGTGCTCGATCACGCGATCGATGATTCCGTACTCGACCGCTTCCTGAGAGGTCATGTAGTAGTCGCGATCCATGTCCTTCGCGACGCGGTCGAGCGGCTGGCTCGTGTGCTTGGACGTGATCTGCTCCATGAGCCGCTTTAGACTGATCACTTCCTTGGCCTGGATCTCGATGTCGGTCGGCTGACCGTGAAATCCGGCCGAGCCCTGGTGGATCAGGATCTTCGAGTTCGGGAGCGCGAACCGCTTCCCTTTCGTCCCGCCCATCAGGATGATCGAGCCCATCGACATCGCCATCCCAACGCACGTCGTCTGCACGTCCGGCTTGATGAACTGCATCGTGTCGTAGATCGCGAGTCCCGCGTAAACGACGCCTCCCGGCGAGTTGATGTAGATCTGGACGTCCTTGTCGGGGTCCTCCGACTCGAGGTGCAGGAGCTGCGCCACGATCAGATTCGCGATCTGGTCGTCGACCGGTGTGCCGAGGAAGATGATCCGCTCGTTCAGCAAGCGGGAGTAGATGTCGAACGAGCGCTCGCCGCGCGAGGTCTGCTCGATCACCATCGGGATCAACGGGCTCATGCAAGCTCCTTACTACCGGGGGTCCACAGTTTCGTCTCGGGATCGGGCTTTTCCTTGTCGGGCGTCCAGATCGCTTCCCGCGCTTCCGCGACGTCCATCGCGATCGGCTTGACCTCGGCCGCCACGCGATCGAGCGCGGTCCGGAGCCGGATGTCCTCGCGCAGATCCTCGTGCCGGCCGCTCTCCCAGAGCTCCTCGAGCACGGCTTCGACGTCCTCGCCCGCCTCTTCGGCCTGTTCGCGAACGAGAGCGCGCACCTCGTCGTCGGAGACCGCGATCCCGAGCTTGTCGGCAACGGCTTCGAGGGCGAGCTCGCGCGCGACCGAGAGAGCCGCCTCCACTGTCATCGCCTCCACGAGCTGCTCGGGCGTGCGCCCGGTGATCTCGAGGTAGGTCTCGGCTGCGATTCCGCGCCGCTCGAGCGAGCGGACGAAGCCGTTCAGGAGCTCGCGGGCGCGGGCCTCGACGAGCGGCCCGGACGGATTCACCTTCGACTCACGCACGAGCGTGTCGACGGCGTTCGCTCGAAAGGCGTTCTCGATCTCGGCCGTGAGCTGCTCGCCCAGGCGATTTTCGATGTCGGCGCGCAGGTCGGCGAGCGTGTCGAACTCGCTCGCGGAACGCGCGAGCTCGTCGTCGAGCTCGGGCAGCACCTTCTCCTTGATCTCCTTGACGTAGATCTCAACCGCCGCGCTCGTCTCGTCGGCGAGCTCGTAGGTGACGCTCTTCGACTCGCCCGCCGAGCTGCCCCGCAGCGCGGTCTCGACCTCGTCGACGAGGCGTCCGGCGCCGAGCTCGACGACGGTGTCGCGCTGCTCGTCGCCGTTCGGCGAGATCAGGTCGACCACGATCGTGTCGCCGTTCCGGGCGGCGCGATCGCCGGCGGGCACCAGCTCGGCGACGGTGTCGCGCAGCGCCTCGAGCTCCTGCTCGACGAGCTCCTGCGGAACCTCGGCTTCGGGGCGGCCGACCTCGAGCGTCGTCCAATCGACCACCTCGACCTTGGGCTGCACGGGCACGGTCGCCTGGAAGCGCCAATCCGCGGCGTCCTCGGTCGGCAGCTCGTAGTCGAATCGCGGCTGTGCGATCGGGCGGATCCGGACGCGCGCGGCGGCGTTCCAGAACCAGCCGGAGATGTGGCTGTCGACCGCTTCGGCGTAGATCCGCTCTTTGCCGAGCCGCTGGAGCAGGATCGGCCTCGGCACCTTGCCCTGTCGGAAACCGGGGATCTTGACCGAGGCAGCGAGGTCGTCGGTGGCGTGCTCGACGGCATGGTGCACGTCGTCGGCCGGAACCTCGACGGTCAGCCGGACTGTGCCGTTCTCGAGCTCCTCGACCGTGGTCGCCACTCGTCCATTCAAGCAGAGCCGCTTTGCTGTCCGTCGAGGCGGGGCGCGAGCTCGTCGACCCTAGAGCGATCTCGTCGCGGATCTCGCGCACCCGTTCGAGCGGCTGGCCGATCGGGTCGGAGAGCCCACCGGTCGTCGTGCTCTCGACCGGGCAGGTGCGGGCAGACGTCGCCGCAACCCATCGTCACGACAGCATCCGCCCAGGCTGCGTCGAGCTCGCGCTGGCCTGGGCCATAGAGCGTCCGGCGTTGCCGACGCAGAGAACTAGGACGTTATGATCCGATCGTCTGCGGACGTGCATGTCGCGTACAGGGCGTTGAGCTCGCGCGGCCTGCGCTTCCTGACCTCGCCGATGCAGCCTCCGTGGGGAGGCTGGCGGTGCTTCGCCCAGGATCCCGGCGGTTACCTGATCGAGATCGAGCAGCCGCCGGCCGCGTAGATTCGCCCCGTGCGGCTCTACGTTCTCGTCCGGCACGCCCAGTCGGAGCTCAACGTCACCCATCGCATCAACGGCGATCCGGACATCCCTGTGGGGCTGACCGCGCAAGGCGAGGAGGAGTCGCGGGCGCTTGGGATCCAGGTCGCGCAGCTCGACCTGGAGCTCTGCGTGCACACGCGCTTTGGACGGACGCGGCAGACCGCCGAGCTCGCGCTGGCGGGCCGACCGGTGCCGCTCGACGTCGAGCCGCTCCTCGACGACGTCGATATCGGCGACCTCGAGGGAAGGACGATCGACGAGTACCGTGCCTGGAAGGCCGAGCACGCTCGCTCCGATCCCTTTCCCGGCGGAGAGAGCCTCGACGACGCGGCGCGCCGCTACGCCGTCGCGTTCGAGCGCCTGCTCGAGCGCGACGAGCGGCGAATGCTCGTCGTCTGCCACGAGATCCCTGTGCGCTACGCGCTGAACGCAGCAGCGGGCTCGGACGAGCTCGACGGCCCCGCACACCAGCTCGGCAACTGCATCCCGCACCTCTTCGGCGAGGCGGGCCTGCGTCGAGTGGCGGCAGGGATTCGCCGACTCGTCGAGCCGTGACCGCGAAGGCATCGGAACGTCAGGCCTGGGCGGTAGAGGTGCTGGACGTCGGGCCGGGCGACCGCGTTCTGGAGGTCGGCTGTGGTCACGGCGTCGCCGTCGCGCTCGTCTGCGAACGGCTGGTCGACGGCAGGATCGTCGGGATCGACCGGTCGCGGAAGATGATGGAGCTGGCCTCGGCGCGCAACGCCGCGCACGTCGCGTCCGGCAAGGCGGCGTTCGCGGTCTCGGCCTTCGAGGACGCCGATCTCGGAGGCGAGCGGTTCGACAAGGTCTTCGCCTTCCACGTCGCGGCGTTCTGGAGAGAGCCGAAGACGATGCTGGGAAAGACGAAGGCCGTGCTGGCTCCGGGCGGACGTGTCTACCTCTTCAACCAAATGCCCGGTTGGCGCAGCGGCACGGCAGCGGGCTTCGCGGCCCAGCTCGCGGATGTGCTCGCGAGAAACGGGTTCGCCGTCGAGGAACCGGTCCTCTCCGAGCTCGCATTCGGCCCGGCCGTCTGCGTGATCGCGCGACCGCGCGCGTGATCCGCTTCAGATGCGGGCGAGAGGACTCGAACCTCCAAGGGCCGAAGCCCACCGGGACCTAAACCCGGCGCGTCTACCAGTTCCGCCACGCCCGCGCGCCCCAAGGATAGAGGGCGGGAGACAGGCGCTTCGAGCGCACCGTCGCTAGACTCGGCCTGTCCCAGGGGCCATAGCTCAGCTGGGAGAGCGTCTGGCTGGCAGCCAGAAGGTCGCCGGTTCGAGCCCGGCTGGCTCCACCTGATCTGCGTTATCGATCCAGGAGGCTCCGTGGAGGCGCCTCCTGGTCTTTGTCTGCCCAGCACCTTATGATTCACGGGAGCAACATCCCGGCGCCGATCGACCAAGGAGCGGAGATGCGCCAAGCGTTCATGTCAATCGAAATGGGCTTCTCGACCAATTCGGAGGGTATGACGCGTGGCGCGGAAAACGCTGAACTTGGGGATCCTGGCGCATGTAGACGCCGGTAAGACAACCCTCACGGAGCGGCTGCTCTACGCAGCGGGGGTCATCGACGAGATCGGAAGCGTCGATGCCGGCACGACGCAGACCGATTCGTTGGCGCTAGAGCGGCAGCGCGGGATCACGATCCGGTCCGCGGTCGCATCCTTCGCGATCGGCGACGTCACCGTCAACCTGATCGACACGCCCGGCCACCCGGATTTCATCGCCGAGGTGGAGCGGGTGCTGCGCGTGCTCGACGGCGCCGTGCTCGTGATCTCAGCGGTGGAAGGTGTTCAGCCGCAGACGCCGCTCTTGATGCGGGCTTTGCAACGTCTGCAAGTGCCGACGCTCGTCTTCGTGAACAAGATCGACCGGCCGGGGGCGAGCGACGAGCGGGTCCTGCGGGCGATCTCGGAGCGACTGACGCCCGCGATCGTTCCGCTCGGATTCGCGTCTGCGCTTGGGACGCGAGCCGCCGGCTTCATGCCTTCCGGCGAGGGCGACGTCGCCTTCCGGTCCAGGCTCGCCGAGGCGCTCGCCGAGCGCGACGACGGGATCCTGGCGGCGTACCTCGACAACGAGGCGGGCGTTTCCTACGGGCGACTCCGCCAGGCGCTCGCCGCGCAAACGAAGCGCGCACTCGCGCATCCCGTCTTCTTCGGCTCGGCGATCACGGGCGCGGGCGTCGACGCGCTCATGGCAGGCATCGTCGAGTTGCTGCCCGTGGCCGCAGGAGAAGCCGACGGTTCCGTCTCCGGGACGGTCTTCAAGATCGAGCGCGGTCCTGCCGGGGAGAAGATCGCCTACGTCCGCATCTTCTCCGGGACGGTGCGAGTGCGGGACCGACTGCGGTTCGGGCGGGATGTCGAAGGCAAGGTGACCGCGATCAGCGTCTTCGACCGGGGGTCAGCCGCGAGGCGTGCGTCCGTCTCCGTCGGAGAGATCGGAAAGCTGTGGGGTCTCGCCGAGATCCAGATCGGCGACCCGATCGGAAGCTCACGGTCGGCGGCGGGCGAGCACTCCTTCGCTCCGCCGACGCTGGAGACGGTTGTCGTTCCTCGCAACCCCGACGACAAACAAGCGCTCCGCGTCGCGCTCGCCCGGCTCGCCGAGCAGGACCCGCTGATCGACGTCCGGCAGGACGACGCTCGCCAGGAGCTCTCGGTGTCGCTCTACGGCGAGATCCAGAAGGAGGTCATTCAGGCGACGCTGGCAAACGATTTCGCCCTCGAGGTCGGCTTCAGCGAGACGACGACGATCTGCATCGAGCGGCCGGTCGGCACGGGTGAGGTGCTAGAGATTCTCCACGCGAAGACGAAGACGAACGTCACTGGCAAGAGCT
>JBPCJB010000187.1:0-2589 GCA_051005735.1 Gaiellaceae bacterium
GCCCGATCGTGCGATCCATCGACTCGAGGTCGTTGAGCAGCGTGCACATGATCCGAGCGCCGGTCATCCCGTAGGGATGACCGAGCGCGATCGCGCCGCCGTGCGGGTTCAGCTTGTCGGAGAACGGGTCGACGCCGACCTCGCGGCAGACGGGGATGACCTGCGCGGCGAAGGCCTCGTTCAGCTCCATCACGTCGACGTCGTCGATCGTCATCCCGGCGCGGCCGAGCGCCACGCGAATCGCGTCGATCGGGCCGACGCCCATGATCTCGGGGCCGATCCCGGTGACCGAGCTCGCGATGATCCGCGCCAGCGGCTTCACGCCGAGCTCGGCCGCGCGCTCGTCGGACATGAGCACGAGCGCCGCGGCGCCGTCGTTCAGCGGGCACGAGTTCCCGGCAGTCACCTTCCCGTCGTCGCGAAAGACCGGCGCGAGCTCCTGCAGCTTCTCGTAGGTGGAGGAGGCCCGCGGCCCGTCGTCGGCCTCGACGACCGTCCCGTCGGCGCGAGGGTACGGCGTCAGCTCGCGCGCGAAGTGACCGGAGGCCTGCGCCGCCACTGCCCGCTCCTGCGACTGCTGCGCGAAGCGATCCATGTCCTCGCGCGAGACGTCGAACTGCTCGGCGACGTTCTCGGCGGTCATACCCATAGGGATGTAGACGTCCGCGATCGCGCCCTCGCCCATCAGCTTCGGGTGCAGCTCCTCGGCATCCTTCGGATAGCCGTTGACCTGCGAGATCGATTCGACGCCGGCGGCGACGTAGACGTCGCCCTCGCCCGCCTTGATCGCGTGGAAGGCCATTCGCGCCGTCTGGAGCGACGAGGCGCAGAAGCGATTGACCGTCGTGCCGGGCACCGAGTGTGGCAAGCCCGCGAGCAGCCCGGCGCGCCGGGCGAGATTCATCCCCTGCTTCTGCTCGGGGAAGCCGCAGCCCACGATCACGTCGACGACCTCCTTCGGCTCGAGCTCCGGCACCTTGGCGACCGCCTCGCGGATCGCGAAGGCGAGCAGGTCGTCCGGGCGCTCGTCGACGAGCGAGCCTTTGCCCGCGCGCCCGATCGGGGTGCGGACGGCGCTGACGATCACGGCTTCGGGCATCGGGCTCTCCTTAGGTGAAGGCGGGTTCGCCGGTGAGGGCGCGGCCGACGATCAGGGTCTGGATCTGGCTCGTGCCCTCGTAAAGCGTCGTCACGCGGGCATCGCGAAGGTACTTGGCGACCGGATACTCGTCGACGTAGCCGTAGCCGCCGAGCACCTGGACGGCGGCGTTCGCGGCGCGCACGGCAGCCTCGCTCGCGTACCACTTCGCGACGGCCGCCTCGGTCGTGTAGGGCAGGCCAGCGTCGGCGAGCGAGGCGCCCTTCCAGGTGAGGAGGCGTGCCGCCTCGGTCTCGACGTGCATCTCGGCGAGCAGCTGCTGGACGAGCTGAAAGCCGCCGATCGGCCGCTTGAACGCCTCCCGCTCCTTGGCATAGGAGACGGACGCGTCGAGGCAGCCCTGCGCGATCCCGACGCAGCCGGCGGCGAGCGAGATGCGGCCGTTGTCGAGCGCGGACATCGCCACCTTGAAGCCCTGCCCCTCCTCGCCGAGCCGGGCTGAGTCGGGCACGCGGACGCCGTCCAGCGAGAGCTCGGCGGTGTCCTGGGCGCGAAGGCCGAGCTTGCCCTTCATGGGTCGCGCCTCGAAGCCGTCCGAGTCGGTCGGAACGAGGAAGCCCGTGATCCCGCGCGGCCCCGGCTCGCCGGTACGCGCGAAGACGATCGCGGTCGCGGCCCACGAGCCGAGCGTGATGAAGACCTTCGAGCCGGTCACCACCCAGTCGTCGCCGTCGCGTTCGGCGCGGGTCGCGAGCGCGGCCGCGTCCGAGCCGCACCCCGGCTCGGTCAGCGCGTAGCAGCCGAGCGCCTCTCCGCGCGCAAGCCCCGGCAAGTGCTCGGCGCGCTGCTCGTCGGTCCCCCACTTGGCGATCGTCTTGCCGTAGAGGCCGTTCGAGACCGAGACGATCCCACGCACCGAGGAATCGGCCTTGCCGAGCTCCTCGCAGAGAAGGCAGTAGGAGACGGAGTCGAGCCCGCCGCCGCCGAGCTCCTCCGGCAGCGCCGCCGCGAGGAAGCCGGCCTCGGCCAGCGTCTCGACGAGCGAGCGCGGCAGCTCCTCGGCGTGATCCCACTCCTGCGCGTGTGGGACGAGCTCCGCCAGGCAGAGCTCCCGCGACGACGCCCGAATCAGCTCCTGCTCGGCTGTGAGGGTCAGATCCACGAGCGCCACCCTAGATGGTTGATCGGAAAATGGCGCGCAGCCGGGGGCGGTCACGACCAAGCTGGACGCCGCGCTCGCGAGCCGTGCAGGCCCGGGGGGCCTGTGCGGTTCGCAAGGGTGGTGATCCGGCGCCGTGTCGTGGCCGTCATCCGGCCCGCCGTGATTTTCCGATCGACCATCTCAACGCAACCGGGGCCGGCAAATCGCCGGCCCCGGGTCGATCGAACAGGGCGAGCAGCCGCTCGCCACGCGGGCGCCCGTCGGTGAGCCTGCCCGTCAAGGTCCACCTGCCATCCCCGTAAGGCTGCACTTGCTGTTTCGAGATGAT
>JBPCJB010000188.1:0-10238 GCA_051005735.1 Gaiellaceae bacterium
AGCTCTCTGCGGTCTCGGCGCGCGTGGACGACGTCCGGCGCGTGCTCCAGGCGGCCCGCGACAGGCTCGGCGGCAATGGGCAGCGGACGATCCTCTTCCTCGACGAGATCCACCGCTTCAACAAGGCGCAGCAGGACGCGCTGCTCCCGTCGGTGGAGGACGGCCTCCTGATCCTGATCGGCGCGACCACCGAGAATCCGTACTTCGAGGTCAACTCGGCGCTGCTCTCGCGCTGCCAGGTGATCGAGCTCGAGGCGCTCGGCGAGGGGGAGCTGCTCGAGGTGGTGCGCCGCGGAGCAGAGGCGATCGGCGCGGAAGTACCGGCTGACGTGGCGCTGACGATCACGCGACGGGCCGGCGGCGACGCCCGCACCGCCCTCAACACCGTCGAGCTGGCGTGGGAGACGGCGCAGGCCGAGGGTGCCCCGCTCGAGGAGCGTCACGTCGACGATGCGGCTCGCAAGCGGCCGCTCCGCTACGACAAGGGCGCCGACCAGCACTACGACTTCGTCTCGGCGTTCATCAAGTCGATGCGCGGCTCCGACCCCAATGCCGCCGTCTACTACCTCGCGGCCATGCTCGAGGGCGGCGAGGATCCGCGCTTCATCGTCCGGCGGATGGTGATCTTCGCCTCCGAGGACGTCGGCAACGCCGATCCTCGAGCGCTTCAGGTGGCCGTAGCAGCGGCGCACGCGCTCGAGCACGTCGGCCTCCCCGAGGCGCAGCTCAACCTCTCGCAGGCGGCGCTCTACCTCGCGCGAGCGCCGAAATCGAAGGCGAGCGCGCTTGCGATCTGGGAGGCGCGGCAGGACGTCCGCGAAGGAGGCAACCTCCGCCCGCCGGCGATGCTGCGCGACGCCCACTACGCCGGCGCGATGAAGCTGGGCCACGGCGAGGGCTACATCGATCCGCACACGAATCCCCGCGGCTTCGAGTTCGACTACCTCCCCGAGGAGCTGCGCGGGCGGCGGTACTATCGCCCGAGCGACGAGGGCGAAGAGGCTCGCCCGAAGGGCGACGGTGAAGAGGATGCGCGTGATCGAGACCGGCAGCAGGGCGCCTGACTTCGACCTGGAGGTCGATAGGTCGGAGCGCGTGCGACTCGCCGACTTCCGCGGCCACCGCAACGTCCTGCTCGTCTTCCATCCCTTCGCCTTCACTCCGGTCTGCGAGGACGAGGCGCGCGACCTGGAGGAGAACCATGCCTCGTTCGCCTCGGCCGAGACCGAGGTCGTGCTCGTCTCGTGCGACTCGGCGCCCGCGCGACGGGCATGGAAGGAGCAGCTCGGGCTCAGCTATACGCTCGCCGCCGACTTCTGGCCCCACGGCGCCGCCGCGAAGGCGTACGGCGTCTTCGACGAGACGCGCGGCGCGTCCACCCGAGGCACGTTCCTGATTGGCAAGGACGGGGTCGTCGTCTGGTCGCTCGTGAACGATGCCGACGCGCGCCGCGACGAGCTTGTCTCAGGGCCGCTCGGCGCAACTCGCTCGTGATGCTGCAGACCCACGAGTGGGGCGAGCGCGGCTCGCCGGTCGTCGTCTGCCTGCACGGGATCACGAGCCACGGGCGTCACTTTGCGAAACTCGCCGAGAGGCTGACCGGCCGCTTCCACGTCGTCGCGCTCGACCTGCGCGGGCACGGCGGCTCGAACTACGAGCCGCCCTGGCACCTCGAGCAGCACGTCGAGGACGCGCTCGACACGCTCCAAGAGCACGGGCTCGTCGACCAACCGGTCCGCTGGCTCGGGCACTCCTTCGGCGGTCGGATCGCCTTCGAGGTCGCCGCCGCCGCGCCCGAGGCCGTGGCGCGGCTGGTGCTGCTGGACCCCGCGCTCCTGATCTCGGGCAACGCGGCCCTGAACGGCGCCGAGGGCGCGCGGGCGGACCGCTCCTATGCGAGCTTCGAGGAGGCGATCGACCGCCGCTTCGAGGAGAGCCGGCTCTCGCGGGCGCCACGTGAGCTCGTCGCGGAAGAGCTGCGCGCCCATCTCGTCCAGCACCGTGACGACCGCTGGCGCTACCGCTACCTCCAGAGCGCCGTCGTTGCCGCCTACGGCGAGATGAGCCGCGAGCCGCCCCCGTTCGAGCTCGCCCAGATACCCACGCTGCTCGTGCTCGGCGAGGACTCGTACATTCCGTACGACCACCTGCTCGACGCGCATACCGCCGTCCTCGGCGAGGAACTCGAGGTCGTGCGCGTCCCCGGCGGACACTCCGTCCTGTGGGACGCGTTCGAGGAGACGGCGGACGCGGTCGAGCGCTTCCTGAGCTAAGCCGCCAGCGCGCGCGTATCGACGGCCGCGGCGAGGGCGTCCACGACGGCGCGGAGCTCAGCGAGCAGCTCCGCGTCGATGCCGTCCGCAAGCCGGACATCCGCCTTGGGGACGGCAACGGTCTCCTCCAGGGCGCGCGCGCCGAGAGCGCCCATCACCTTGCGCGTCTCGGCGGCTGCCCAGACGCCGCCGAACATCCCCGTGCTCGACGAGAGCACGGCGACCGGCTTGTTGCGCACGGGCGACTCGACGAGCGGCCGCGAGGCCCAGTCGAGGGCGTTCTTGAGCACGCCCGGAATCGAGGAGTTGTACTCGGGCGTCGAGATCAGGATTCCGTCGGCCTCGGCGAGCGCGTCCTTGAAGCGCTCGACCGCCGCAGGCCGCTCGGCTGGGCCGTCGTCGGCGGCGTCGTACGGCGGAATCTCCTTCAGCCCGTCGTAGAGGTCGATCTCGATTCCGTCGGGCGCGGCCGCGGCAGCCCCACGCAGGAGGTCCGTGTTGTGCGACCCCTGGCGGAGGCTGCCGCTGAGCGCGAGGATGCGCACGTTGCTAGGCCCGCACCAACGCGAGATTGGCGGTGATCGTGACGTCGTTGCCGAGCGCGGGGTCACCGGTCGGGAGGTCCATGTTCCAGTTGATCCCATAGTCGCGGCGATCGACATTCGTCGCGACGTCGAAGGCGATCCGCTCGTTGCCGTACAGATCCTGACCGGGCCCGGTGACGGCGCCAGCGATCGTCACGTCCTTCGTCTCGCCGCGAAGAGTGAGCTCGCCGGTGATGGTGACCGCGTCCCCCTCGCGCTCGATCGACGTCGAGCTGAACAGGAGCTCGGGGTTCCGCTCGGCGTCGAAGAAGTCGGGCGACTGGAGATGATCCGCGAAGTTGGGGTCGTCGATCGCGACGCTCGCGACCTTCGCGCGACCTTCGAGCTTGCCGTCGACCAGCGTCGCGCCGAACTCGGAGAAGGTGCCGCGGAAGGTGCCGAAGGAGCTGTAGGTGACGGCGAAGCCGATATCCGAGTGTGTTGGATCCAGGCTCCAGGTGCCGGTCGGGATCGTGGTGACGTCCTGGGTGACGCTCATTGTCTTTCCCCTCTCGTCGTGTAAACTTTGCGTGCTCAACTAAGGTAGAGGGAAAACATTGAGTCGTCAAGTATTGAGTCAGCAAGTATCGGTAGCGCAACCAACCGAGCTCGAGGCATTCGCCCGGCTGATGCGGGCGCACACGATCCTGCGTCGGGAGCTCGAAGCCGAGTCGCTGACCCCACGCGGCTTGACGATCAACGACTTCGAGACGCTGCTCCACCTCTCCAAGGCAGCGGGGCAGCGCCTGCGCCGAACCGACCTCGTCCCACTCCTGATGCTGACGCCCTCGGGCGTGACGCGGCTGCTGGAAGGGCTCAACGAGGCAGGGTTGACCGAGAACCACGTGTGCGACGGCGACGCACGAGTCACCTGGGCGCAGCTGACGCCCGAGGGGGCCGAGACGCTTGCCTGCGTCGGGGCCACCCACACCGAGCGGCTGCGCTTGCTCTTCCACGAGACGCTCAGCGAGGACGAGGTCGTCCAGCTTTCGGAGCTACTCGGCCGGCTGCCGGGCGTCGGCGCGGGCTCCTGCGCCGGCTGATCTGCCAGATTATCTGGTAGATTTCTACCATGAGAACAACCATTGACGTCGCCGGTCGGATCGTCGTGCCAAAACGGCTGCGGGACGAGTTGCGACTGGAGGCCGGTCAGCCGCTCGAGATCGCGGCCCGAGACGGTCGGCTCGAGATCGAGCCTCAGGCGATGCCGATGCGGCTCGAGCGTCGCGAGGGAAGCCTCGTTGCCGTCCCCGATGAGCCGCTACCGGTGCTCACCGCCAGCGAGGTGCGCGAGACGCTCGAGCAGCTTCGCCGTTGATCGCCGCCGATTCCAGTGTCGTCGTGGCCGCATTTGCGAGCTGGCACGAATCCCACGAGACGGCGAGCCGGGCCCTGGATGGAGACGTGCGCCTACCAGCCCATGCTGCTCTCGAGTCCTACTCCGTCCTGACGCGCCTGCCCTCGCCGCATCGCGCGAAGCCAGAGTTGGTGCGCTCATTTCTCGCAGACCGCTTTCCAGAACCGGTGCTCGTTCTGGACGCTGGAGCGCACGAGCGACTGCTCGACGAGCTCGCTTCGCTCGGGCTCACCGGGGGCGCGGTCTACGACGGCCTGATCTGCGCAACTGCCCGTGAGCTGGAGGCGACGCTCGTCACTTGCGACCGTCGAGCCGCAGCGACATACGATCGCCTCCGGGTCGGCTTTCGCCTGCTGGGCGTCTGATCAGCCGGCGTACTCGTCCGCGACCGACAAGACCTCGTCGAGCGTCGCGAGGCCCTCTTCGAGCTCCTCGCGGGTGATGGTCAGCGGCGGACAGATCATGACGACGTTCCAGTGGGTCATCAGGTAGAGGCCACGCTCTAGCGCCGCCTTCGCCATCCGGGCAACCGGCGCCGCCCCCTCTCCGCCGGCGTTGAAGGGCACGAGCGGCTCGCGCGTCTCGCGGTTCTTGACGAGCTCGAGCCCCCAGAAGAGGCCGAGGCCGCGCACCTCGCCGATCGACGGATGCCTCGCGGCGAGCGCCGGCAGCGCCGTCACCAAGTACTCTCCGTGCTCGGCTGCGTTCTCGACGATTCCCTCCTCGCGGAAGGCCTCGATCGACGCAACCGCCGAGGCGCACGCGAGCGGGTGACCGGAGTAGGTGAGCCCGCCGGCCAGGAACTTGTCGCGAATCCACTCGGAGATCGGCTCCGAGACCGTCATCGCGCCGAGCGGGACGTAGCCGGAGTTGATCCCCTTCGCCATCGTCAGGATGTCCGGGACGACGTCCCAGTTGTCGCAGGCGAACCAGCGGCCGGTGCGGCCGAAGCCGGCCATCACCTCGTCGAGGATCAGCAGGATCCCGTGCCGGTCGCAGGTCTCGCGGATCGAGCGGAGATAGCCGTCGGGCGGCGGGATCACGCCGTTCGTGCCGGTGACCGTCTCGAGGATCACCGCGGCGACGGTATGCGGGCCCTCGTACTGGAGGATCTCCTCGAGGTGCGGCGCCCCGGTGCAGACGGGGCACGGATCGGGGTGGCCGGCAGGGCAGCGGTAGGTGTACGGGTCGAGCATCCGGACGACGCCCGGAAGCCCCGGCTCGGCGTGCCAGCGCCGCGGGTCGCCGGTGAGCGTGATCGCGCCCGCGGTGGCACCATGGTAGGAGCGGTAGCGCGCGACGATCTTGTGGCGCCCCGTGTACCAGCGAGCGAGCTTGATCGCGTTCTCGTTCGCCTCTGCGCCGCCGTTCGTGAAGAAGGACATCTTCAGGTCCCCGGGCGTCACCTCGGAGAGCAGGCGTCCGAGCTGCGAGCGCGGCTCGGTCGCCATCGGCGGCCCGATCGTGCAGAGGCGCTCGGCCTGCTCCTTGATCGCCGCGATCAGCTTCGGGTGGCCGTAACCGATCGAGACGTTGACGAGTTGCGAGGCGAAGTCGAGGTAGCGCTTGCCGTCGTAGTCCCAGAAGTAGCGCCCCTCCGCGCCGGCGACCGGAATCGGGTTGATCGCGTCCTGCACCGACCAGGAGTGGAGAACGAACTCCTTCGCGTCCGCCCGGATCTGCTCGCCGAGCCTCGGGTTGGTCTCGATCGTCGCCACGCCGAAAGCCTACTTCGAGATCGCCGCGCCGGTCTCGAGATCGAAGAAGTGAAGCATTCGCGTGTCCACTGCGACCTCGATGCGGTCGCCCTCTCGGGCGAGTGATTCGCGGTCGACCCGCGCAACGAACGGCGTACCGGCCGGGTTCTCGAGCGCTGCGACCCCATCCTCGGTCTCGACGGCATCCTTCACGTCGTCCGTTGCGACGTGCGGAGCGGCGACCGAGAAGTGGAGGAAGATCTCCGAGCCCATGTCCTCGCGCAGGTCGACCGAGACAGGCAGGCGGCTGCCCTCGGGCGTGTCGGAGAGCGCCGCGTCCTCGAGATCCTCCGGCCTGACCCCGAGCGCGACCTTCCGGCCCTCGTAGCCGCCGAGTCCGCCGCGGCCGTCGACCGGGAGGCTGTGCTCGCCAAACCGTGCCAGCCCGCCCTCGATCGCGGCCTCGACGAGGTTCATCGCCGGCGAGCCGATGAACTCGGCGACGAAGAGGTTGGCGGGCGCACGATAGAGCTCTTGCGGTGAGGCGAGTTGCTGGAGCTCGCCCTTGCGCATGACCGCGACCCGGTCGCCCAGCGTCATCGCCTCGGACTGATCGTGGGTGACGTAGATCGTCGTCACGCTCAGATCGCGCTGGATCCGAGCGATCTCGGCACGCATCTGCACTCGGAGCTTCGCGTCCAGGTTCGAGAGCGGCTCATCCATCAGGAAGGCCTGTGGCTCGCGGACGATCGCACGCCCCATCGCGACGCGCTGTCGCTGTCCACCGGAGAGTGTCCGCGGTTTCTTCTTGAGCACATCCCCGAGACCGAGTACGCGGGCCGCGTCGTTCACGCGCCGGTTGATCTCGGCCTTGTCGTGTCCACGCATCTTCAGCGCGAACGCCATGTTGTCGAACGAGCTCATGTGCGGGTAGAGCGCGTAGTTCTGGAAGATCATCGCGATGTCGCGGTCCTTCGGCGGCAGGTCGTTCACGACGCGGTCGCCGACCTTGATCGTCCCGTCCGTGATCTCCTCGAGCCCGGCGATCATCCGCAGCGCCGAGGTCTTGCCGCAGCCGGAGGGGCCGACGAAGACGACGAGCTCGCCGTCGTCGATGTCGAGGTTGAGCTCGCGGACCGCGCGCGTCCCGTCCGGATAGACCTTCGAGACGTTCTCGAGCGCGATCTTCGCCACGACACGTCGAAACATAAAGCACGACGACTTGGTTAGGATCGTCACGTGGAGGCAGCCGCAGTGCCGCGGCGCCGGAGACGCGATCTCCTCGAGGAGCGCCGCTTCCTCGCACCAGCGCTGATCGCGCCGGCGGTGCTCTTTGTCGGGCTGCTCGTCGGCGCGCCGCTCATTCTCTCCGTGTACCTCTCGCTGACGAACGCGACCGCCGGCTCGCTGACCGGCGACTTTGTCGGCTTCGACAACTACGCCTCCCAGTGGTCGGACCCGAACTTCCGCACCGCCTTCAAGAACACGATCGTCTTCACGCTGGTCGCGAACGCGATCATCGTGCTCGGCGCCTCCGTGCTCGCACACTTCCTCATCCGCGAGTTCCGCGGCAAGTGGCTGATGCGCTTCCTCGTCTTGCTGCCGTGGGCGGCGCCGGTCGCGCTCTCGACGATCGGCTTCCTCTGGATCTTCGACTCGTTGTTCTCGGTCGTGAACTGGACGCTGAAGGAGCTCTCGCTCGTCGACCAGTTCAACCCGCCGCAATGGCTCGGTGAACCGAACAAGGCGCTCGCGGCGATCACGAGCGTGCACGCGTGGCGGCTGCTCCCGTTTGCGACGGTGATCATGATCGCCGGGCTCGCCTCGATCCCGAAGGAAGTGGATGACGCGGCGAAGGTGGACGGAGCCACGGGCCTCAAGAAGCTCTGGTTCGTGACGCTGCCGCTCCAGCTCCCGATCGCGACGATTGCCGTCCTCTTCGGAATCGTCTTCACCGCGACCGACATGGCCGTCGTCTACATCCTCACGCGCGGCGGACCGTTCAACTCGACGCAGATGCTGCCGATGTGGGCCTTCCAGACCGGGATCCAGGGCGGCTCACTCGGCGAGGGCGCCGCGGTCGCGCTCTTCCTGCTGCCCGTGCTCGCAATCGTGACAGTGCTGATGCTCCTGTTTGCGCGCAGGGTCGAGGTCACCTAGATGCCCTTGCGCCGGCGCGACAACCTGCTCACCTGGCTCGTCGTAGGGCCGTTCGCGATCGTGCTCGCGTTTCCGTTCTACTGGATGCTCCAGACCTCGCTCAAGTCGGAGCTCGACCTCTACAACACCGAGAACAATCCCTTCGGCTTCGGCGAGGGCTCGCCCACGCTCGACAACTACCGCTTCCTCTTCGGCGAGACGCAATATGCGCACTGGCTCATGAACACGGTGCTCGTCGGGCTCGTCGTCGTCGCGATCACGCTTGCCGTCTCGCTGCCGGCAGGCTACGCGCTCGCGCGACTCTCCGGACGCTGGGGCCAGACGCTCGGCGTCGGCCTCTTCCTCGTCTACCTCGTGCCGCCAACCCTGCTCTTCCTGCCGCTCTCGCGGGTCGTGGCCGAGGTTGGGCTCCAGGACCGGCTCGCGGCTCTGATCCTCGTCTACCCGGGCTTCACGATCCCGTTCGCGACCTGGCTTCTGATGGGCTTCTTCAAGTCGATTCCTCGGGAGCTCGAGGACGCAGCCCTCGTCGACGGCGCCTCGCGCCTGCGGACGCTCACCCGCATCGTCTTCCCGATCTCGCTCCCCGGGATCCTGACCGTCGTCATCTTCACCTTCTCGCTCTGCGTGAACGAGTTCATCTACGCGATCGCGTTCATCACGAGCTCGGACAGCAAGGTGGTCTCGACCGGCATCTACACCGAGCTGATCCGGGGGGACGTGTTCTTCTGGGGCGCGCTGATGGCCGCGACCCTCATCCCCGCGATTCCGCTCGCCCTGCTCTACAACACGTTTCTCGACCGTTTCATCGCCGGCTTCACCGGCGGTGCCTTCCGCTGACGGAAAGGAGGAGCACGATGGCTGACGTCTACGACGTTCACGGATCGATCGGAGAGGAGGTGACCGGCACACGGACGACCCGCCGCGAGCTGCTGCGGCGCGGCGCGGTTGGCTCGATCGTCGTCGTCTACGGCGGCGCGACGGCGAAGTCCGCCGTCGGCGGGGCGCCACGCTTCCGGAACAGAGAGCTGAAGGAGACGCTCCGGATCATCCAGTGGAGCCATTTCGTCCCTGCCTACGACAAGTGGTTCGACAACGTGTATGTCAAGCGGTGGGGAGCGGCGAACGACACCGAGGTGATCGTCGACCACATCAACGTCAACGACATCCCGGCCCGTGCGGCCGCAGAGGTCGCGGCCCAGAGCGGCCACGACATCTTCTTCTTCCTCTCGCCACCGGCCGCCTACGAGGACCAGGTGATCGACCACAAGGAGATCGTCCAGGCCGTCACGCGCAAGCGCGGCAAGATGGGCGAGCTCGCCTTCCGCAGCACCTACAACCCGAGGACGAAGAAGTACTTCGCCTTCTCCGACAACTATGTGCCCGACCCGGCGAACTATCGCGCCGACCTCTGGGGCGAGGTCGGGATCAAGCCGACGAGCTGGAGCAACGTGCTCCGGGCGGCCCCGAAGCTGAAGGCAATGGGTCATCCGATCGGCATCGGTATGTCGAACGAGCTCGACTCGAACATGGCTTTGATGGCGTTGATGATGTGCTTCGGCGGGTTCATCCAGAACGACAAGAACCGAGTGGTCCTCAACTCGAAGGGCACGCGCGAGGCGCTGAAATTCGCCAAGGCGCTCTTCGAGCAGGGGATGTCGAACGAGATCTTCGCCTGGACGCCCGCCTCGAACAACCAGGCCATGGTCGCAGGGCGCCTCTCGTTCGCGATGAACGCCATCTCGATCACGCGTACCGCAGAGCTCGTCAATCCCGATCTCGCCAACAAGATCGAGCTGCTCCCGATCCCGTCGGGACCGAACGGCCGGATCGGGCTCGAGCATGTGATGGGCTGCTACGTGATCTGGAAGTTCGCCAAGAACAAGCGGCTTGCGAAGAAGTTCCTCGTCGATCTGGAGACGAAGTACATCGGGGCGTTCGAGAACTCGAAGTTCTACAACTTCCCATCGTGGCCGAACTCCGTCCCGAACATCAACAGGCGACTCGAGCGCGACCCGGTGGCCAAGCCGGCCGCAAAGTACAAGGTGCTCGGCGAGATCGCCTCGAAGTACACGAAGAACGTCGGCTACCCCGGCACGTCGAACGCGGGGATCGACGAGATGTTCAGCAAGTTCCTGATCCCGCAGATGTTCGCGGAGGTGGCGCA
>JBPCJB010000189.1:0-15681 GCA_051005735.1 Gaiellaceae bacterium
GGGAGTTCGAGCGCACCTGGCAGCCGCGGCTCTGGCTCTCGCTCGCCGCGCTGATCCTGATCGTCGCCTACGTGATCGCCTTCGTCGTCGGCAACAGCGAGAAGACGAGCGTCAACTTCGTCTTCACCTCCGCGACCACCTCGCTGATCTGGGTGATCCTGCTCTCGCTGCTCGCCGGCCTGCTCGGCGGCGTCCTCGTCTCCCAGGTCTACGCGCGCCGGCGAGCGCTCACGGGCCAGGCCGAGCCCTCGGAGGAGAACGAGCCCGGCCTGTAGCTCCCGGAGCTGCTCGTCCTTCATAAGAGCGACGCGAGGAGCGAGACGCCTTCTTCGATCTCCGCCGGCGACGCGTAGCTGAACGCGAGCCGCGCCGAGCGCTCGCCGCCTGTGCCAGGGAAGAAATCGGCGCCCTTGACGAACGCGACGCCCGCGGCTTCGGCGCGCGCGAGCAACTCGCCCGCGTCGACCGGCAGGTCGATCCAGAGGAAGTAGCCGCCCTCGGGCGTGCTCCAGGTCGCGCGACCGTTGAGCTCGCGGGCGAGCGTCGCGATCATCGCGTCGCGGCGCGTGCGCAAGAGGCCGCGGATCCGCTTTAGGTTCGGCTCGAACGCGCCGCGGCACATCAGCTCGAGGGCGGTCGCCTGCGTCAGGAACGGCGGCGAGATGTACGTCGAGACCGCGCGCTCCTCAATCCGACCCGCGAGCGGCGTGGGCAGCACGAGCCAGCCCACTCGGATCCCCGGAGCGATCGTCTTCGAGAACGACGAGGCGTAGGTCACGAGCTCGCCGCCCTCGAGCTCGTGGAGCGACGGCGGCGGCTCGCCCTCGTAGCGGACGAGCCCGTACGGATCGTCCTCGAGCACCGGCAAACCGTACGTCCCCGCCAGCTCGACCAGCCTGCGCCGACGCTCGACGGAGAGCGTGCGCCCACTCGGGTTCTGGAACGTCGGGATCGTGTAGAAAAAGCTGACCCCGCCAGCTGCGAGCTCGCGCTCGAGCGCGTCGAGCTCGAGGCCCTCGACGTCCATCGCGAGCGCGACGACCTCCGCGCCGAGGCGGGCGAGCTGCTTCAACGGCCTGTCGTAGGTGGGCGCCTCGACAAGCACCCTCCCGGGCCGCTGCGCCAGCAGCTCCTCGAACCAGAAGGCGATTCCCTGGAGGCCGCCGCTCGTGACCACGATCCGCGACGCCTCCACACCGTGCCGCGCGCCGAGCCAGTCGCGCAGTGGCCCGTAGCCGCCGCCCGCGCCGTAGCCGAGGACGGCCGGATCGGACTCGACCGCGACGCGGGCGCAATCGGCAATCAACGCCCCGTCGAGGCACTCCGGCGCTGGGGCGCCCCTGGCGAAGGAGATCACGCTCGGAGCCTAACGTCGTCGCCTGCTGCTACCTTGAACCCAATGGACGGGGATTCCGTCCTGTGAGGTTTGGCTCCTTCGGGTCGTTCCGCTGCTGAAAGCGGGTGGTCGAGGCAGGCAAGTCTCGACCCACACAGAAGGAGAAAACCGAATGCAGTCTTTCCACGAGCTGGGCGTGTCGTCCAGCGTTGCGCAGGCTCTTGCCGAGCGCGACATCCATGCGCCTTTCAGGATCCAGGCGCTCGTCCTCCCCGATGTCCTCGACGGCCGCGACGTGCTCGCGAAGTCGCCGACGGGCTCGGGGAAGACACTCGCTTTCGCGATTCCGATCGTCGAGCACCTCGACGCCTCGGATCCACGCCCGTCGGCCCTGATCCTCGTGCCGACGCGCGAGCTTGCGGCCCAGGTCGCCGCGGAGCTCGAGACGATCGCGCCCGCGCGCAACCTCAAGGTGGCCGCGGTCTACGGCGGGATCTCGATCCCCGCGCAGGCGAAGAAGGCACGCGAGGCTCACATCCTCGTCGCCACGCCCGGCCGGCTCCAGGATCTGCTGGAGCGGCGGATGGTCAAGCTCGACGCCGTCCGCGTCCTCGTCCTCGACGAGGCCGACCGGATGCTCGACATGGGCTTCCAGCCGCAGGTCGACCGGATCGTCGCCCGGCTGCCGCGTGAGCGCCAGACGATGTTCTTCTCCGCGACGCTCGACGGAGCCGTCGGAGCGCTCGCCCACGCCTACACGACGAATGCCGCCCGCCAAGAGGGGACGCTGCCGCCGGAGCACGAGCAGGGCGAGGTCGAGCACCGGTTCATCTCGGTCACGATGGACAACAAGGTCGAGAAGCTCGCCGAGCTGCTCGCCGAGGATCGCGGCCTCGCGCTTGTCTTCGTGCGGACGAAGCGGGGCGCCGAGCGGCTCGTCCAGAAGCTGGCCCGCCAGAACGTGCAGGCGGTCGCGATGCACGGCGACATGACCCAGAACGCCCGCGAGCGGGCGCTCTCCCGCTTCGAGAAAGGGGCTGTGTCGACGCTGATCGCCACGGACGTCGCCGCCCGCGGCCTCGATCTCGACGACATCACCCACGTGATCAACTTCGATCCACCCGAGGACAACAAGGGCTACGTCCACCGCGTCGGCCGTACCGGCCGCGCCGGGCGCAACGGCATCGGCGTCACCCTCGTGCTCCCGGATCAGCAGGCCGACGTGAGCCACGTCGCCCGGATGCTGGGCCAGAGCGAGGAGTACGCGAGCGGCGGCATGAAGGTCGCCCCGCCGCGCCTCGTCTACGCCTCGAAGCGCCGCAACTCCAAGTGGGGCCCGAGCCGGCCTCGCCGCAAGATCTAGCCACCGGCTAGAAAGCCCAGTAACAGTCTGTTACTAGGTCGCCTCCGCGCGCGCTGCGCGCGGAGGCATTCGCACTACGCTGCGGCGATGGATGCCGCCGGTCGCTCGCGCATCGCCGATCCGTCGCTCGCCGCCGCCGGCGAGCAGCGGATCCAGTGGGTCGCGAGGCACTCGCCCGTGCTGAATCGGCTCGCTCGGACGCGGCTCGCGGACGGCGCATTGCGCGGACGCCGTGTCGCGGTCGTCGTCCATCTGGAGGCGAAGACCGCCTATCTCGCGCTGTTGCTGGCCGAGGCCGGCGCGCAGGTCGTCGCGGCCGGCTCGAACCCAGGCTCGACGCAAGACGCGATCTGCGCGGCGCTCGTGGCCCGAGGGCTCGAGGTTCACGCGAGCCACGACGCATCTCGCGAGCAATTCGATGCCGATCTGCTCGCGGTCGCGGACACCGAGCCGGAGCTCGTGGTCGACGACGGCGCCGAGCTGACCGCGCGGATCCTCGAGCACCGACCCGAGCTCACGGCACGACTCGCCGGCGTGACCGAGGAGACGACGACCGGCGTCGGACGGCTACGGGCGATGGAAGCGGCAGGCCGGCTCGCCTTCCCGGCGATCGCAGCGAACGATGCCCGCTGCAAGCACCTCTTCGACAACCGCTACGGCACCGGCCAATCGACGCTTGCGGCGATCGACCGGCTGACGAACCTCAATTTCGCCGGCCGCGAGTTCTGCATCGTCGGCTACGGCTGGGTCGGCAAGGGACTGGCCCGCTACGCCCGAGGCCAGGGCGGCCGAGTCACTGTCGTCGAGATCGAGCCGGTCGCGGCGCTCGAGGCGCACATGGACGGCCATCAGGTCGCCCCGCTCGAGGACGCGCTCCCGGATGCGGACGTCGTGATTGCGGCGAGCGGCGCGATCGACGCAGTGCCGGCCGAGGCGATCCCGCTGCTCAAGGACGGCGTTCTGCTCGCGAACGGCGGCCATCACGAGCGAGAGCTTGCGATCGACGCGCTCGGGCCAGGCGTCGAGGTGCGCCCCGGCGTCGAAGAGCACGCGATTCCCGGCGGCGGCAGCGCCTACGTCCTCGTCGACGGCCGGCAGACGAACGTCGCGGGCGGCGACGGCCATCCGGTCGAGATCATGGATCTCTCCTTCTCCGTCCAGGCGCTTGCCGTCCACCTCCTCGCCGGCGGCGGGCTCTCGCCGGGCCTGCATCGCTTCCCGGCCGAGCTCGACGCAGAGATCGCCCGGACGAAGCTCGCGACCCTCGGGATCGAGCTCGGCGAGCCGACGCAGAAGCAGCGCGAGTTCAGCGAGCGTTGGAACGTCTGACGCTAGGCGGTGCCGTTCGCGCGGGCCTCGAGACCGACACCGGCGCTCCGTTAGGGTTCCGCGCGTGTCCGACGCGCCGCGCCGTCACGTCACGCCGGCGGCCGTCCGCGCGTCACCGACGGTCGAGCCCGTGGCGGAGCGGATCGTCGCGGTCGGGCTGGTGCTGGCGCTCGTCGCCGCCGTCGGGCAGACAATCGTCGGTCTCGTGAACGGGCTCGTCTTCGACGGCCGCTACGGCCAGCTCGACCTCGATCGTGAGTTCAACGTCTTTGCCTGGGCCAGCTCGGCGGCCACGTTCGCGGCCGCGTTCGCGGCACTCCTCGCTGCGATCGCGCTGGACGAGGCACGCGCCCACTGGGCGACGCTCGCGGCGATCCTCGCCTTCTTCTCCGCCGACGACCTGCTCGTCCTGCACGAACGACTGACCCGCCGCCTGTTCGTCGGCGTCTTCGACCTCCCGGTCGGCGTCGGCGCGCGCCTCTTCGCCGTTCTCTTCCTGCCGCTCCTCCTCGCCGCGTTCCTCATCCTCCTCGCTGCGGCGCGGCAGGCGTCCGGTCGGCCGCGGCGCGCCCTTGCCGCCGGCCTCGGATGCCTCGTTGTCGCGGTCCTGCTCGAGATCCTGAACGGAGCGCTCTCGGCGCTCGACCGGATCGCCTTCCGGAGTCCGGAGGAGGTGATCCTCGTCGCGCTCGAGGAAGGGCTCGAGCTCGCGGGCTGGACGTTGATCGCCGCAGCGCTGGCCGCGCTCGTCGCCATCGGGCTCGTCGAGCTCGGGTCCAGCCAAGCGTCTAGGGACGGTACGACGCTGTCGCAGCCGGGCCGATCCTGACCTCGAGGCGACATTCTCCGACGGTCGCTACAAAGGGAGCACGATGACGCGGAACCGAATCTGAAGGTGCCGAGGCCGACCGCAGCGCAGGTCGCCCTCGCCTTCGCGCTCGGGCTCGTCGCGCTCGTGACGCTCGGCTCTGCGCTCGGTCCAGGCGATCCGCTACCGGAGCGGGCGCCGGTCGAGTTGCTGCCGGACCTCGACCAGGAGGCGCCGAGCAGGCTCGTCGTGACGGAGGCGACGCAGGGCGGGCGGCGCATCGTCCGGCTCGGCTTCGCCTCTGCGGTGACGAACGTCGGCGCCGGGCCGCTGATCGTCGACGGGCGCCGCCGCACGCTCGGAGCCGGCCCGATGCGAGCGGACCAGCTCGTCCGCCGCGCGGACGGCTCGATCCGAACGATGACGGGTGTGGCTGCGCTTCGCTACGTGCGCTCGGCCGATCATGCGCACTGGCATCTCGTTCCATTCGAGCGCTACGAGCTACGGCCCGTCGGAACGGACGGGCCCGCGGCGCGCGACGGCAAGACCGGTTTCTGTCTCGGCGACCGCTACGAAGCGAGGAGCGAGCCGGCGGGAAAGCCCGACGAGATGGTCTTCCGCGGTCGCTGCGGGCTCCGCTCGCCGCACCTCCTGGCCGTGCGTCAGGGGATCTCCGTCGGCTACGGCGACGACTACGACCCGAACCTGGAAGGCCAGTACGTGGAGCTCACCGACCTCCCGGCCGGCCGGTACGTGCTCGTTCACACGGTCAACGGCGAGCGACGTCTGCTGGAGAGCGACCACTCGAACAACGCGGCATCTCTTCTGCTGCGGCTCGGCTGGCGCGGCGGAAAGGCGGAGCTCGAGACCCTGAGGGTCTGCGCGGCTAGCGCGCAATGCAGCTCGCCCCGGTAACCCGCTACGCGCTCTTCTCCAGCCGGTAGCCCATCCGCCTGATCGCCGAGATGCGGTCGCGGCCGATCTTCTTCCGCAGGTAGCCCACGTAGACGTCGACGACGTTCGAGCCGGGATCGAAGTCGTAGCCCCAGACCTGGCTGAGGATCTGCTCGCGGCTCAGCACCTGGCCGGGATGCCGGAAGAAGAGCTCCGCCAGCGCAAACTCCCGCGCCGACAGCTCGATGACCGTCCCGTCCACGCGCACCTGGCGCGTCCGCAGGTCGAGGATGAGATCGCCGACCATGAGCTCGGTCTCGGTCACCACGCTCTCCTCGCGCAGGCGCGCGCGGACGCGGGCGAGCAGCTCCTCGAACCGGAACGGCTTCGTCACGTAGTCGTCGGCGCCGCCCTCGAGCCCCGCGACCGTGTCGGCGACGCCGTCGCGCGCGGTCAGGATCACGACCGGTAGGCGCGATCCCGCTCGCCGCAGCTCGCGCAGCACCTCGAAGCCGTCCTTCTCCGGCAGGCCCACATCGAGGATCAGCAGGTCGAACTCGCCGCGCCGCGCCAGCCTCAATGCGTCGGCCCCGGTCACGGCCACGGTCGTCGTGAAGCCGCTCGCGCTCAGGCCCTTCTCGAGGAACGACGCGATCCGAGCCTCGTCCTCCGCAATGAGGATGCGGCTCATAGGTCAGAGCCCTCCTGCGGCTGGTCGATCGGCACGAAGAGGGTGAAGGTGGTCGATCTCGGTTGGCTCGCCAGCTCGACCCGCCCGTGATGCGCCTCGGCGATCGCGCGCACGATCGACAGGCCGAGACCGGAGCCGTCTTCCCGGTTGGACGCGGGGCCGCGGGAGAACCTGTTGAAGACGCGAGCCTGCTCGGCTGGAGCGATCCCCGGTCCGTGGTCGCGAATCCAGAAGCGCGCCTCGCCGTTCTCCACGAGCGAGCCCATCGCGATCTCCTCGCCTTGACCTGTGTGCTTCGCGGCGTTCTCGGCAAGCTGCATCAACGCCTGCGTCAGTCGCTGGCGATCGGCGACAACGCGCCCCTTACCATGGAAGTCGAGGTCCAGCTCCGCGGCGCGAGCGCAGCCGCCTTCGTGTGCAGCTCCTCGGTGAGAAGACCTACGTCGACCGTCTCGAGCCGGAGGAAGTCGGGCGCCTCGGACTTCGCCAGGAGGAGCAGGTCGTTGACGATCCTGTTCATCCGGTCGAGCTCGTCCAGGACGAGCGCAAGCGTGGCGGCACGTTCCGCGGGCTCCTCGCCGAGCAGCTCGAGGTGGCCCGTGACGATCGTCAACGGGGTCTTCAGCTCGTGCCCGGCGTCGTCCAGGAAGCGGCGCTGAGCGGTGAACGCGGACTCGAGGCGGTCGAGCGTCGCGTTGAAGGTCGAGGCGAGCTTCGCAACCTCGTCGTGACCCTGAACCTCGATCCGGCGGGTGAGATCGGTCTCGGTGATCGCGCGCGCATTCTGCGTCACCGAGCGCACCGGCCGGAGGACGCTCTCGGCAACGCCCCAGGCGAGCAGCGACCCGATCAGGAGCACCGCGAGCCCGACCCCGATCGTCGCGGTGATCGCATCGTCGAACGGCCCCTGTTGGAGCTCGCGGAAGACGGAGACGACGAAGACGCCGAGCACGCGCTCGTTCACCTCGAGCGGCACGGCGAGATACTCGATCCTTCCCGCGGGCGTGGATGCCGCCCCGCGCTCGGTCTGCGTCAGCGTTCCCCACCGCGCGACCAGCTCGGGATCGCGATCGAGCCGATAGGGGACGACCTGCCGGCTGCGCAGGAACGGTCACAAACGTGAGGAGCGCCTCGCTGCGCGAGGGCGTGTTCCGCTGGAAGTAGACGCGGAAGATCCGCTGGACGTCGCTGCCAAAAGGCTCGCCGGTCGCCGGATCGATGCCCGAGGCGAGCCGGCGGAGCTCACTCGCCTCCTGCACGAGCTCCTGGTCGATTCTGTCGTCGAGCCTTGAGTAGACGACCTCGCGGGCGACGAGCACGGAGGCGATCGTCGCCAACGCGAGCATGCCCACGAAACCGACGAGGATCCGGACGCGGATACTCGCGAGCGCCCAGCGGTCAGGTAGACGAAACCTCCTGCCGCGGCGTGCGCGTTCGTCCGGCTCGGCTTCCGCTCGTCGGCTCACGGTTCTTCCTCTACCCCTGCCTACGGACGCGACGCCCGCAGAGAGAGGACGCCTTTGGGCGTCTCTCTCTGCGGCAGGCAGGCTGGGCTCTAGGTGTCGTCGCCGTCGCCGCCGGAGACGCTGTCATCCGCGGGCGCCGGAGCAGGAGCGGGAGCGGGAGAGACCGTGTTGTCGCCGCCACTCGTGCCGTCGTCGCCGGCCGTGTTGTCGCCGTCGCCGGCAGCCACCGGGGCGGCTGCAGGTGCAGGCGCGGCCGTGTTGTTCCCGCCCGAGGTGTCGTCGTTCCCGGCCGTGCTGTCACCGTCGCCGCCAGCCGCCTTCGCAGGCGGGGCAGTGTTGTTACCGGCCGAGGTGCCGTCGTTGCCTGCCGTCTTGTCGCCGTCGCCGGCGGCTGCTTTGGCGGGCGCGGCGGTGTTGTCGCCGCCGGACGTGCCGTCGTTTCCGGCCGTGCCGTCACCGTCGTCATCGTCGTCGTCGGCAGCCGCGCCGGACACCTGAGCGTCTGCGTCGTCCTTGCGGGCTTCGTCGAGCTGGATCGCGTCTCCGCCGCTCGAGCCGCCAGAGCCGCCGGAGCTGCTGAGCGCAACGCCGATCCCTCCGAGAGCGAACGCGGCGGCGAGAGCGATGATCAGGATTCGTGCCATGTGAGTTCCTCCTTCCGAGCGTCGAGTTGCTGTCGTCGAAGATGGTTCCCGCGTCCGATACGACAGCGATGAGAGCAGGCTGAGAGTCCTCTCATCGACCGGATCGCCGCACGTGGGAGCCGCGGTCGCTCGGACGCATCCGGCCGAGGCGGGGCCTCGGCAGCGCGGCGACGAGCGGCTCGAACGCGTCTGCAAGCTCGGCCGCCGTCGGCCGATCGGCCGGTCGAGGCTCGAGCGTCGCCCCCAGGAGCTCGGCGAGCACCTGCGGCACGTCGCCCGGCAGTGGCGCCGGCCCGCACGTGAGCTGCGGGAAGCGCTCCTCGGCCGTGGGGAACGCCTTTTGCTTGGCGAGCGCGTGGTAGAGCGTGACGCCGATCCCCCAGACGTCGGCCGGCGACCCGATCTCCGCGAAGCGCTTGGGGTCGCATTGCTCGGGGGCCATGTAGGCGTCGGTGCCGATCGGGGTCGAGATCGTCGCGAGCTCCTCGAACGGGAGCGCGACACTCAGGTCGACGAGCCGCGGCGGGCCGGCCATGATCACGTTACGCGGCTTGATGTCCAGATGGACGATCCCGCGTGTGCTCATGTAGTGGGCCGCAGAGCAGAGCTGAAGGCCGAGCGTGAGCACCTGCTCGAGCGCGACGGCCGAGGTGCGCAGGAGCGTCGAGAGTCTAGGCCCGTCGAGCAGCTCGAGCACGAGGTGCGGCCGCGCGCCGCCGAGCACGACGTCGAAGGCGCGCACGATCGTCGGGTGGCTGAGCCGCTCGAGCGCGCGCGCCTCGCCGGCGATTCCGGCCAGCACTCCCGCATGGTCGACGAGGTCGGGCCGGACGACCTTGACGACGACGAGCGCGCGGAGGTCGTCGTCCCAGGCGAGGTACGCCTCGTAACGGTGGCCACCGCCGAGCAGGCGGACAGCGGATCGGCCTGGCGCGATCTCGTCTCCCTCGGCGAAGCCCCACGACGCCTTCGGCGTCGCGGGGCGGCGGGCTCGGCTAGAGCCGCGCGCACTGGTCTTCCTTGTTGCCGTCGACGCGGTTGCCGCCGCCGATCGGCTTCGGCTGGTTCGACTTGCACTGGAGGTTGCCGTCGACGACGTTCCGCGAGACGACCGAGCGGCCGACGTTCGAGAAGAGCTGGATGTCGGAGTCGACCTGGTTCCCGGACAGGCTGATCGGGCCGCGACCCTGCTTCAGCTGAACGCTGCCACCGACACGGCTGCCGCTCACGGACACCTGCCGTGCGTTCTCGGACTGGACCGAGCCGCCGATGCGGGCGCTCGTCGCGACGAGTGTTGCGCCGCGATAGATCTTCACGTTTCCGTCGACCGTCGTGCCTCTGAGCCGGCAGGTCGCCCCGCTCGGGACCCGCACGTCGCCGTCGATCGAGCGCGCGCCGATCGTGCCGCGGCACGTGGTCTCGTCGGCGGTGGCCGCGGTCGCCGTCGTCGCGAGCCCGAAGGCGCTCGCGCAGCACGCCGCTGCCACCGCCACGCCGGTTGCCGTCCTCTTGAAGCCTCTCATCGTTACCCCTCTCGTTCGGTCGTTGTTCGAGCGTCGGGGTAGTTGTGCCCGCGGTCGCTAAGGCGCCCGTGAGCCGACGATGAGAGTTCTCTTAGTCGTAGATCGAACGGCTCGCTCCGGCGCGCGCGTTCGCGGGGTACGGAGCGAGATCGTCGACGAACCCCGGCTGCGCGCGAACGCGGCCGAGCCAGGCGGCGACGGCCTGATAGCGAGCGAGGTCGTAGCCGGCGTCGACCGCGACGTGCGTGTAGGCGAAGACGGAGATGTCGGCGATCGAGCAGCGCTCGCCGACGAGGAACGAGCGGTGGGCCAGATGCTCCTCGAGCACGGCGAGTGCGCCCTCGCCGACTGCGAAGCGGGCGGCTGCAAGAGCGGGATCGCGGCCGGTCATCGTCCTGAAGCGCGCCGAGCCGATCCCGGACATGACCCGCTCCTGCTCGAAGAAGAGCCACTGCGCAACGAGCGCGCGCTGAAGGCGCGAGTCGGGTAGGTACGGCGTCGACTCGGCCAGATACCAGAGGATCGCGTTCGATTGGGCGATCGTCTCGCCGGAGTCGAGCTCCAGCACGGGCGTCTCGCGGAGCGCATTCAGCGCGCGGTACTCGTCGGTCAGCGTGTCGCCGGCGAAGATATCGATCGGAACCCGCTCGTACGGCGTCCCGAGGAGCGCCAGCAGCAGCCGCACCTTGTAGCAGTTGGCGGAAGCGTCGTAGTCGTAGAGCCTCATGCCGTCCTCAACGCGAGAGCGACGGAGAATGTGAGCCGGCCGTCGGGCACCAAGTAACAGTCTGTTACTCGGCGATCTCGGCGGCGAACCGGGCGGCCTCGGTCGGGGGGGTGCCGACGCGGATTCCCTTCGCCTCGAGCGCCTCCTTCTTGCCCTGCGCGGTGCCGGAGGAGCCGGAGATGATCGCGCCGGCGTGGCCCATCGTCTTTCCGGGCGGGGCCTCGAAGCCCGCGATGTAGGCGACGACGGGCTTCGTCATCTTCGCCTCGATGAACGCGGCCGCCTTTTCCTCCTCGTCGCCGCCGATCTCGCCGACCATGACGACGTACTCGGTCTGCGGGTCGGCCTCGAATCGCTCGAGGATGTCGATGAACGAGGAGCCGACGACGGGGTCGCCGCCGATTCCGACGATCGTCGAGTTGCCGAGGCCCATCTGGGTCAGCTCGTGGCCGATCTGGTAGGTCAGGGTGCCCGAGCGTGAGACGAGGCCGATATTCCCCTCGGTGAAGATCTCGGCCGGGATGATCCCGACATTCGCCTTCCCCGGCGAGAGCGCGCCCGGGCAGTTCGGGCCGAGCATCGTCACTCCGCGCGGACGGATGTAGGTGTACAAGCGGAGCATCTCGTGCGCGGGCAGACCCTCGGCGATGCAGATCACGGTGCCGATTCCCGCGTCGACGGCCTCGTAGATCGCGTCGGCCGCGAAGCGTGCCGGCACGAAGACCATGGTCGTGTTCGCGCGGGTCTCCTCGACGGCGTCGACGACGGTGTCGAAGACGGGCACGCCCTCGACGTCCTGGCCGCCCTTGCCGGGAGTGACGCCGGCGACGACCTGCGTGCCGTAGCGCTTGTTGCGCAGGCCGTGAAAGGAGCCTTCCGAGCCGGTCAGCCCCTGGACGACGAGCTTCGTCTCCTGGTCGACGATGATCGCCATCAGTGGCTCTCCCGATGACGGTGTCGCGTCCATGACGTGGGAGCTGCAAGCGATGCAACGACGCAGGGAGCGTTCATACCCGAAGGTATGGACGCGACTGAGGACGCCGCAGTGCGCTGCAGATCCCGCGTCAGCGGCGCCCTAGGGGCCTGTCCAGAAAGTGACCGCGGTGGATGACGCGCGGCACGTGGTGCGAGGCAAGGACGCAGGGAGCCCCGATATGCAGGCATATCGGGGCGACCGAGGACGTAGCATCGCGCCGCGTGACGCCCGTCAGGCGCCCTGGCGCACTTTTTGGACAGGCCCCTAACTGTTGCCGGGAGAGCCACTAGCCCTTCCTCGCCTTGAGCAGGAGCTTGTGATCGACGTACTCGTCGCTCTCGATCCGGTCGGCCAGCAGCTCGCGCACGCGCGCCGCGTCTACCTCGCTCGTATCCGTCCTCGCCAGCCAGTCCTCGAGTGGATGCCGCTTCTCGTGCGTCTCGACGGCCTCGATCGTCAGCCCCGCCGCCTCGAGGAACGAGCGCCACTCGTGCTCCGAGTAGGAGCTGACGTGGGTCGGGTCGCGCAGCCGCTCAGCCTCCTCGACGGCCTCGCTCACGTAGAGCGTGTCCTCGACGATCAGCTGACTGCGGGCGACGCGCGCCATCTCCGCGACCGCGAGCGCGATGTCCTGGAAGTGGTGCGGCGCGATCCGCGTGACGACGAGGTCGAAGGAGGAGTCGGCGAAGGGCAGGTGCTCGGCTGGGCAGATCACGTCCGGCTGCATCCCCGGCGCGGGATCCGCGCTCACGACCTCGATCCCCGCCTCGCGCAGCCGCCGGGAGACGTGGCCGCCGCCGGTGGCGACGTCGAGCGCCGTCCTCGCGCCGCGAGCCCACTCGACGATCCGGTCGAGATCCTCACCCTCGCGCTGCTCGGGCGCGTTGCGATAGAGCTCCGCGCGCTCGGACCAGAGATCGGTCACGCGGCCAGCTCCACCGCGCGCCGCGCGCCGTCCAGCATCGTCGCCTCCGGATGGACGTTCGCGATCGCCGCGTCGGCCAGGATCTTCCGGCCCTCCTCGGCGTTCGTGCCGTCGAGGCGCACCACGATCGGGAGGTCGATCGTCATTCGCTCGAGCGCCGCGAGGATCCCCTTCGCAACCTCGTCGCAGCGAGTGATCCCACCGAAGATGTTGAAGAAGATCGACTTGACCTGCGGGTCGCGCGTGATCACCTCGAGCGCGTCGACGACGCCCTCCGCGTCGCCGCCGCCGCCGAGGTCGCAGAAGTTCGCGGCGCGGCCGCCGGCGAGCGCGATCACGTCGAGCGTCGACATCACGAGGCCGGCGCCGTTGCCGAGGATCCCGACCTCGCCGTCGAGCTTGACGTAGGTCACGTCCTTCTCGCGCGCCAGCGACTCGAGCGGATCGGCGGCCTCGATGTCGCGCATCTCCTCGATCTCGGGATGCTTGTAGAGCGCGTTGTCGTCGACCGTGAACTTCGAGTCGAGCGCCTTCACCTCGCCGTCCGGGGTCACGATCAGCGGGTTGATCTCGCAGAGCATCGCGTCGGCGCCGACGAAAGCCTCGTAGAGCTTCGCCAGGATCGTGGCGATCTGCTTCTGCTCGGCCGGGTCCTCAACGCTCGCGCCGTAGATCAAGCGGCGGGCGTGGTAGGGCTGGAAGCCCTCGAGTGGGTCGACGTGCAGGCGGACGAGCGCGTCGGGGTTCGTCTCCGCGACCTCCTCGATGTCCACCCCACCCTGCGTCGTGAACATCAGCAGCGGTTGCTTCGCGCCCCTGTCGAACGTGATCGAGAGGTAGTACTCCTTCGCGATCTCGGAGGCGCTCTCGATCCAGAGCTTCCTGACGACATGGCCGCGGATGTCGAGCCCGAGAATCGCCCGCGCCTTCTCCTCCGCGTCCGCCGGGTCGTCCGCGAGCTTGATCCCGCCCGCCTTGCCGCGACCGCCCGTCAGCACCTGAGCCTTGACGACGACCGCGCCACCGATGTCCTCGGCCGCCGTTCGCGCCTCCTCCGGGGTCGTCACGTAGCGCCCGTTGGAGACAGGAATGCCGAAGCGGGAGAAGAGCTGCTTGCCCTGATACTCGTAGAGGTCCATCAGCGGCGGCGAGTCTATCTGCGAGGCTTGAGCGAATGCGCCGCGTCGTCGTCCTGCTCGTTCTCCTCGTCTCCGGCTGCGGTTCGGAGGCCCCGGGATCGCTTCCGAACGCGCAGCCCGCGGAGCCGCAGAGGGCCGAGCTCCGCTGGCGAGAGAGCTACCCCGCAACCGGTCGCCGCCTGACGTTCGGGGTAGACCGCCTGGAGGTCACGGCGACCGGCTGGTCGGCGGAGATCTCGATCGCAAACGGCACCGAGATCCGGTTCGCGCTCGGCAAGGAGCCGCTCCAGCTCGCCTTCGGGCTGATGCTCTTCGAGGACGGAAACGTCGAGACGCTCGACGACGACGCCGAGAACGGCAGGCTGCCGCCGCTCCGGGAGGCCGTCGAGATCGAACCGCCGCCGCCGGCCGTCCTGGCGCCGGCCCAGACCTGGCGGGCGACGATCTCGGGATCCGGCTCACTCGCCGACAACGCCTTCGTCCGCGTCTCGTTCGGGACGCTCGTCGCGGAGACAGAGCCGCCCGAGGGAATCCTGCCGACTGTGATCTGGATCACCGACAAGGCCCACCGGCTCTAGTTTCCGATCAACCATCAAGTACTCTCGCCGAACACCCTCCGGCCGAAGGAGAGACGATGGACGAGCAGAGCACGACCACGCTGGCCGACGACGAGATCCTGACGGTGACCGCGTCGGAGACGATGCCCGGAGACGACGGCGACGCCGACGGCACGGATGTCGCCGACACGGATGCAGACGATTCGGACTCGGACGCTGACGACACCGATTCCGACAGCGACGGCACGGACGCCGCGTAGCCCCCAGGCGCTCGAGCGGGCGATTGCGCCGACCGAGGCCGATCGGTTTCTCGCCGAGCACTGGGAGCGCAAGCCGCTCGTCGTCCCGCGCGCGGAGGAAGGTCGCTTCGACGACCTCCTCCCGGTGCGGGACGTCGAGCGGTTGATCACCGAAAACGCGATCCGGGTTCCCGGCTTTCGCATCGTCAAGGCCGGCGCGACGGTGTCCGGCTACTCGAGCGATGTCTCGTGGCGGCCGGCGCCGTTCACAGGTGTCGTCGACGTGCGCCGGGTGTTGGCGGAGTTCGAGCGCGGAGCGACGATCGTGCTCCAGGGTCTCCACCACTCCTGGCTCCCGCTCGCGCGTTACTGCCGCCACCTCGAGGCCTTTCTCGGCCACCCGGCGCAGGCGAACGCCTACTTCACCCCGCGCGGCTCGCAAGGGCTGCCCGTTCATCACGACACGCACGAGGTGCTCTCGCTCCAGGTTGCGGGCGAGAAGCGGTGGCTTGTGTACGAGCCGGCGCTCGAGCTGCCGCTGAAGACACAGCGCTACAAGAGCGAGCGCGGCGCCCCGGGCGAGCCGGTCCTCGACGTCACCCTCCGCGCGGGCGACACGCTCTACCTCCCTCGCGGCTGGCTCCACCAGGCGCTCACGTCCGAGACCGATTCGCTCCACATCACGGTCGGCGTCAGCATGCGGACGTGGCTCGACGAGGCGCGGCTCGCGCTCGAGGCCTCCGTCGACGACGTCGAGCTCCGCCGTGGGGTGAACGGCGGCCCCGCACCGGCGCTGCCGGCGCTCGACGGCGAGGAGGCGGAGCGGCGCTCGCGCCAGCGGCTCGTGCGCTCCCGCCGGCCGATCCTCGACGGCCAGATCGGAGAGCTCCGGGCTCTCGACACGCTTGCTGCCGACACCAGGCTCGAGCGCCGCGACACCGTAATTGCCGACCTCGACGCTACGACGCTCGACTTCGAGGGCCGCGAGCTTCGCTTCCCCGAGCGCCTGGCCGCCGAGCTCGAGTTCCTCGTTACGGTCGAGGAGCCGTTCGGCGCCGCTGATC
>JBPCJB010000190.1:0-20461 GCA_051005735.1 Gaiellaceae bacterium
GCGGTTGCGACGCCGAGGCTCATGTAGTCGACGAGCATCCGCTCGTTCGGGGAATGGATGTTCGAGTCGGGCAGCGCGAAGCCCGTCACGATCGCCGGGATCCCTCGCTCGGCGAGCGCCGGCACGAGCGGGATCGACCCTCCGGAGCGGACGAGGAGCGGGCGCACTCCCGTCACGTGCTCGAAGGCGTTCTGCGCGAGCGCGACGACCGGCTGATCGGGGGAGATGAGTCCGGGAGGCGCCGACGAAAGCAGCGCGATCTCGACCTCGGCGCCGGCCGGAGCGGCCTCGCGAAGCAGCCGCTGGAAGGTCTCCGCGATTGCGGCGCGATCCTGGCCGGGCGCGAGCCGAATCGAGACGTTCGCCTCGGCCTCAACCGGCAGCACCGTCTTCTGGAGGTGCGGGGAGCCGCCCGCGAGCCCGTGCACGTCCACGGCCGGCTCGGCCCAGGTGCGGACGTAGTAGTCCTCTCCGGCGGCCGGATCCATCGGGCGCGAGCCCTGCTCCGAGATCGCCTCGGCCCCCGGCTGGAGCTCTCGCCAACCGGCGAGCTCCTCCGCAGTCGGCGGCACGATTCCGGCCCGCAGCGGCTCGGGCGCCAGGCCGTCGCGCGCCAGAACGCCTGCCAGCGTCTGCAGCAGCGCGTGCGTCGCGTTCAGCGAGACGCCGCCGTACATCCCCGAGTGGAGGTCGCGCGTGCCCGTACGGACGGTGACGTGGAAGTAGCAGAGCCCGCGGACCGCGAGGTTGAACTCGGGAGCGCCACGGCGCTGCATCCCGCTGTCGAAGACGATGCCTGCATCGGCGCCGCGCTCGTCGGCGGCCAGCCAGTCGACGATCGAGTGCCCGCCGATCTCCTCCTCGCCGTCGCAGGCGAAGCGAATGTTGACGGGGAGCTCGCGCGCCTCGGCGAGGAGCTCGGCGGCCTTCAGGAGCATCCAGAGCTGGCCCTTGTCGTCCGCGATCCCGCGCGCGTAGAGCCATTCGCCACGAATGGTCGGCTCGAAGGGCGGCGTCTCCCAGAGCTCGAGCGGCGCCGGGGGCTGAACGTCGAAGTGGCCGTAGCAGAGCACGGTGGGCGCACTCTCGGCGTTCGCCGAGGCGCGCAGCTCGCCGATCGCGAGCGGACGGCCGCCGGCGCCGGTGGCGGGCCAGTCGACGAGCTCGGCCTCGCCTCCCGCGGCGCGGATCCTCGCGACGACCCATTCGCCGGCCGCGCGCACGTCGGCCTGACGCTCCGGATCGGCGCTGATCGAGGGAATCCGCAGGAGCTCCGAGAGCTCCTCCAGCCAGTCCTGCCTGAGCTCGCTCACGGCCGCGAGTCTAGACAGCCGTCGATTCAGACGCGCTGCACCTCGAAGTAGAGGAGCGCATGGTCGGAGTAGCGATGCACCCACGCGAGCCGCTCCTCCCGGGACGAGAGCTGCGGCCAGCCGCGCACCGAGACCTCGGCTTCGCCGAAGCGCTTGAACGTCAGGTGATCCCGCGCGACCACGAAGTCGAGGCTGGAGGGATCGATCGAGCCGCCGCCCCACCATGTGAACTCGGCGTCCTTCTCGAGCACGCGCATCCCCCTGGACTTCGAGCCGCGCTGGAGCTTCAGGAACTCCTTCGCGGCCGGAAGGTCGCTCTCACGCACGTAGCGATACTCCATTCCCATGATGTTGAAGTCGCCGAGGAAGATGTAGTTCGAGCGCTTCCCCGGTGACGCAGCTCGGTCGAGCACCTTCGCGAAGTCGAGCGCGCGGATCAGCATGTCGTCGCGCAGCCCGAGCCCGCGGGGGTCGGTGCCGCTCTTCGTGTGCAGGAAGAGGAGCGGATAACTCTCGTCGTCGACCTTGACCGTGAGGAGGGCGCCGGGTCGGAGCAGGGAGACGCCGGAGCGGAACTCGGTCTTCTGGGTGAAGAACGCCGTGATCCCCTGGCGGATCCCGACGAGGATCTGCTGCACCTGCGAGCCCTCGGTGATGTGGAAGGTGTACTTCGGGAGCACGGTCGTGAGCGCGTCGAAGACCTCGCGGCCCTCGACCTCGTAGAGGGCGAAGACGTCGGGCTTGTGCTCGCCGAGGAAAGCGACCACGTCCTCGACGCGGCTATCGACACTCTGGCTGCGGAAGTGCTCGACGTTCCACGACGCGACTGAGAATGCCTTCGCCATTCACGCTCCTTCGACCCCTACGGACGACGGATCGACGCTACGCCGGGCCGGCCTCTGACGCAAGCGAGATGCGGCCCGAGCCTGTCAGCGTGGCCTAGGCGACGTCGCGGAGCTTGCCTGCGTCTGCGAGCGCGCGCAGCTTCTTCAGGCTCTGGTTCTCGATCTGGCGGATCCGCTCTCGCGTGACGTTGAAGGTGCGCCCGACCTCGTCGAGCGTGCGCGGCTGCTCGCCGTCGAGGCCGTACCGGAGCTCGAGCACCCGCCGCTCGCGATGCGAGAGCGTCCCTAGGATCGAGCGGAGCGCTTCGTTCCGCATCGTCTCGTCCGCGATCTCGTCCGGGAGCGGCATGGTCTGGTCGGTGAGGAAGTGACCGAACTCGGACTCGTCCTCGTCGCCGACCGGCTTCTCGAGCGAGATCGGAGTCTGGGCGCTCCGCCGGATCTGCTCGATCTCCTCCGCCAGCAGGTCGAGCTCGAGCCCGATCTCCTCCGAGCTCGGCTCGCGGCCGAGCTTCGCGCGCAGTGTGCGCTCGGTCCTGACGATCTTGTTCAGCTTCTCGACCACGTGGACCGGCATCCGGATCGTGCGAGCCTTGTCGGCGAGCGCGCGCGCGACCGCCTGGCGGATCCACCAGGTCGCGTAGGTCGAGAACTTGAAGCCCCGACGGTGATCGAACTTCTCGGCCGCACGCACGAGCCCGATCGTTCCCTCCTGGATCAGGTCGAGGAACGGCAGACCCTGGTTGCGATAGCGCTTGGCGATCGAGACGACGAGGCGTAGATTCGCCTCGACCATCGCCTGCTTCGCCGTGTGATCGCCGCGCTCGATCCGCTTCGCCAGCTCCACCTCCTGCGCCGCCGTCAGCAGCGCAACCCGCCCGATGTCCTTGAGGAAGAGCTGCAGGGTGTCCGTCGAGACCTCCCCGAGCTTGACCGTTTCGGCCTCGACCTGCGGTTCCTCCGCTCCGTCGACGACCTCGATCTGGAGCTCCTCGAGCGCTGCGAAGAAAACGTCGAGCTGGGCTGCGTCGGGCTCGAGGTCATCGAGCGCCGTGCTGATCTCGTCGGCGCGCAGCCTTCCCGCCACGCGGCCGTTCTCGAGGAGCTGCCTCCCCTCGTCCGTCTCCGCCAGGTCGACGACCTGCGGCGCTCCGCTCTTCGTGCTTGCCCCCAACGCGGCTCCCCTGTACTCGGCGCACTCACAGTAGTTACGAATGTCTCGAACAGCAATGCAATCGTTCGAGGATGCGGAAGATTGCCACAAGGAGCGGACGACCGCTATGGGCCGTCAGCCCTATCTTCGCGTCAACGGGTCCCGCCTACGTCGGCCAGCTCGTCGAGATAGCGCTGAGCCTCGCGCGCGATCCGCGATCCCGGCTCCGCCCCTCGCGCCAGTCGAAGCTGCTTCCCGGCCGCCTTCACGTCCCGTTGCCAGAGGAGCAGGAGCCCCAGATGGAAGCGAACCGTAGCGGCCCGCGGGAAGCGGCGGGAAAGCGGGCCGAGGCGACTGAAGGCCTCTACCGGGCTCTCCTTCGTGTAGCGACCGACCGCGTCTGCGACGAGCGCGTCGGCCGCGTGCGTCCCGTGCCCCGACGTCGCGCGTTTCGCGGCGTCCGCGAAGACACGCCGGGCCGAGACGGGCCGGCCGAGTCGCTGGAGCGCAACGCCGTAGTACAACGCGCCGCTCACGTCCTCGGACCCCGAGACCGCGGCGTCGCGGAGAGTCTTCAGCTGCTCGCGCGGAGGGAGCTCGGCGACGCTCTGCGGCAAGGGAAAGCTCGGCTGGAAGAGCGGCAGGCCCGGCGCGAAGTCGGCGTAGAGGAGGTCGCCCGCCCGCACGGCGTAAGGCGTATCCGGCTCGACGTCACGTGCCTCGCGCCAGGCCTCGAGCGCCCCCCGCTCGCCGGCCCAGAAGCGGGCGAGCCCGACGTGGAGCTGGACGAGGGCGCTGCGCGGATAGAGCGCTCCGAGCTGCTCGACCCGGCCGAGCGTGCCGGGCCAGGAGGCGAACGCGCCCCCGAGCTTCGCCTCGAGAGACTCATCCTCGCCGAAGATCGCCGCCGCTTCCGCCCGTCGCCCGGCGCGGAGGAGGCCGGCGGCCTCACGCAGCGCGCGGGCGCCGCGATCGTCCCGGAGGCCGAGCTCGAGCACGAGCGGCGGCGCTCCGGGGCGCGCCTTCGCGGGCTGCGCGACCGTCGCCTGCGAGGCCATGTCCTCCGCGGAGAGGACCGCCGAGCCGACCACCACGACCGCCGCGGTCGCCGCGAGCGCGGCGACGACGAGCGCGACTCGGACGCGCGGGGTCACGCGATTCAGCCTAGCGACGCATCCACGAGATACTCCTCGACCGCAGCCGCGGCCTCGTCGGGACTCGGCATCGCCGCGATCTCGGCCGCAATCCTCTCCGCGCTCGAGCGGAACGTGGGCTCCTCGACGAGCCGCCGCAGCCCGGCTCGCACCGCCTCGGGCGATACCTCGTCCGGCCGCAGGACGATCGCCGCGCCGGCGCGCTCGCAGCGAGCCGCGTTGTCGAACTGGTCTGCGCCCTGAGGGACGAGGAGCAGCGGCAGCCCGTGCGCGAGGGCGCCGAGCGTCGTCCCCGAGCCGGCGTGCGTCACGACGGCCGCGCAGCGCGGCAGGACGTGCGCCTGCGGCACGAACCGCTCGACGCGAATGTGCTCCGGCACTGGCCCGATGGAGCCGGGATCGACGTTTCGGCCTGTCGTGACGAGGGCGGCCGAGACCTCGTCCAGACCGTCGAGCAGCCGGCGGAGGAGCGCAGGCTCGTTGAAGACGGTGCCGAGCGTCGCGTAGACGAGCGGTCGCCCCAGCTCCTCGAGCCAGGTCGGAGGCTCGCCAGGCTCCGGAGGCATGACCGGACTGATCCGAGCGCTCACGCCTTGCGGCTCCTCCCAGGCGAAGCTCGGCGGCGAGATATCGAGGTAGAGGCCGCCGAACGCGCCGGCGTACGGCTCCGGCACGAGCCCCTGGCACCGCCAGAGCGGCTCCACGAGCTCGCCGGCGTACTCGAGGATCGAGAGCGGGATCATCGTGCCGAACGAGTGGTTGACCGAAGGGAGGCCGAGCGCCGCCGCCGCGATCGGCGCGGCAAGATCGGCGCTGTCGTAGACGATCGCGTCAGCCGGACGGGACCGGAGGACGCCGAGCAGATCGGGCAGCCTCCGCGGAGCGTGCACGAGCCCGAAGATCCTGCTGAAGCCCAATCGCCGCCGTGCCTCGACCGGAATCGACTCCAGCTCGCGGCGCTTCATCGCCGCGGGCCCGCGCGCCTCGCGCTCGGAAAGGCCGGCGACAACATGCGAGAAACCGGCCTCGCGCACATGCTCGGCCCTGGTCGCAAAGATCACCTCGTGGTTCCTCGCCACGAGCGCCCGCGCGAGCGGGACCAAGGGCCGGAAGTGTCCTTCCATTGGGGCGCAACTGAACAGGATCCGCACCGGCGCATCATCTCGCCCGCACACCCCGGTCGGGAACACCGCGCACCCGCCGGACGTTCACACCTCCGAAGGCGACTATCCTTCTTGAAGCAATGGCGAGCTACCGCGACCTCCTCACCCGGATCAAGGCCGAGATCGACGAGATCGGCGCAGCCGACGCGCGGGAGCGCGCCGCCTCGCTCGAGCCACCGCTCTTCCTCGACGTGCGCGAGCGCGAGGAGTGGGAGGAGGGCACGATTCCCGGCGCGATCCACGTTCCGCGCGGCCAGCTCGAGTCGCGGATCGAGGGCCTCCTGCCCGACCGCTCGCGCGAGGTCGTCGTCTACTGCGCCGGCGGCTCCCGCTCGGCCTTCGCGGCGAAGTCTCTGACCGAGCTCGGCTACGAGAACGTCGCCTCGCTCACCGGCGGCTTCACCGACTGGAAGCGGAACGGCTTCGACGTCGAGACGCCGAGGACGCTCTCGCCGCAGCAGCGCGCGCGCTACTCGCGCCACCTGCTGATCCCGGAGGTGGGCGAAGCCGGGCAGCAGCGCCTCCTCGCCTCGCGCGTCCTGCTGATCGGCGCCGGCGGCCTCGGCTCGCCTGCGTCCCTCTACCTCGCCGCCGCAGGTGTCGGCACGATCGGGATCGTCGACGCGGACGTGGTCGACGACTCGAACCTCCAGCGCCAGATCGTCCACTCGACCGAGCGGATCGGCGAGGCGAAGGTGCTCTCCGCGAAGCGGACGATCGAGGCCCTGAACCCGGACGTCGACGTCAAGACCTACGAGGAGCGGCTGACCTCGGAGAACGTCGAGCGGATCCTCGGCGAGGGCTGGGATGTGATCGTCGACGGCGCGGACAACTTCCCCACGCGCTACCTCGTGAACGACGCCTCGGTCTGGCACGACATCCCCGTCGTCCACGGCTCGATCTACCGCTTCGAGGGGCAGGTCACGGTCTTCACCCCGCATGTAGGTCCGTGCTACCGCTGCCTCTTCCCCACTCCGCCGCCACCCGAGCTCGCGCCGAGCTGCGCCGAGGGCGGCGTCCTCGGCGTCCTCCCCGGGATCGTCGGCTCGCTGCAGGCGAGCGAGGCGCTGAAGCTGCTGCTCGGGATCGGCGAGACCCTGCGGGGGCGGCTGCTCCTGATCGACGCGCTCGCGACGACCTTCGACGAGGTCAGAGTCGCGCGCGACCCGAGCTGCCCGGTCTGCGGCGAGAGCCCCACCATCACCGAGTACGTCGACTATGTGGAGTTCTGCCAGGCCGCCGGGCGCGGAGTCGGCGCATGACGGCGGTTCGCATCCCGCCGACGCTGCGCGCGGAGGTCGGGGGAGAGCGCCAGGTGGAAGCGGATGGCGACGACGTCCGCGGCGTACTCGAGGACCTGACCGCGCGCTATCCCGCACTCGAATCCCAGCTCTTCGAGGACGGCGAGCTGGCCCCGTTCCTGAACGTCTACCTCGGCGGCGAGGACGTGCGCACGCTCGACGGGCTCGACACGGAAGTGAACGGCAAGTCCATGATTCTCCTGCCGGCGATGGCCGGTGGAAGCTAACTCGCTCGCGCCGAGCCTCCTCGACCTCGTAGGCAACACGCCTCTGGTCGAGCTCTCGCGCTTTGCCCCAGGTCCGGTCACGGTCTACGCGAAGCTCGAGGGCCAGAACCCGACCGGCTCGATCAAGGACCGCGTCGCAAAGGCGATGATCGAGGCGGCCGAGGCGGCCGGCGAGCTCGAGCCGGGCAGGCGGCTGCTCGAGCCGACGAGCGGCAACACGGGAATCTCGCTGGCGCTCGTCGCGAAGCTGAAGGGCTATCCGCTCACCTGCGTCATGCCCGAGAACGCGACCGAGGAGCGCCGTCGGTTGCTTCGCCTCTACGGCGCCGAGATCGTCGACTCGCCCGGCGAGCAGGGCTCGAACGGGGCCGTCCGGCTCGCGCTCGAGCTGGCGGAGCGCGAGCCGTCCTACTTCATGCCCTTCCAGTACGCGAACGAGGCGAATCCGCGCGCCCACTACGAGGGCACCGGCGCCGAGATCGCGCAGGCGCTCGACCGCGTCGACGTGCTCGTCGCCGGCCTCGGCACGGGCGGAACGCTGATGGGCACCGGAGAGCGGCTGCGCGAGCGCTTCCCGGACGTCGTCGTCGCTGCCGCCGAGCCCCTGCCGGGCGACCCGGTGATGGGTCTGCGCTCGCTCGCCGACGGCTACGTGCCGCCGATCCTCGACGTCGCGAAGCTCGACCGGAAGGTGCTCGTCTCGAACGAGGAGTCGGTGACCGCGCTGCGCGAGCTGCTCGACGCGGAGGGGATCTTCGGCGGCGTCTCGGCCGGCGCGGTCGTCCACGTCGCCCGGCGGCTCGCGGCCGAGCTCGACGAGGGTGTCGTCGTGTGCATCCTGGCCGACGGTGGCTGGAAATATCTCTCGGCCGATTTCTGGGACACGGCCGACGTCGAGCGCTCCATGGAGCAGACCGTCTGGTGGTGATCGGCGCCGAGGTGCGCGCCGCGCTCGAGGCGCACGCGCAGGCGGAGGCGCCCAACGAGGCCTGCGGACTGGTCGTGCTGCGCGACTGGGTCGCCGAGCGTTACGTCGCCGGGCGGAACGCGTCGGAGTCCCCGTACCGGTTCGAGCTCGAGGTGCCGCCGGAGACGTGGTTCCTCGAGGACGACGGCTTCCAGCTTGCCGTCTTCCACTCGCACCTCTCGTCCCTCCCGCGACCCTCGCGCACCGACGTCGAGAACATCGGCCTCTGGACGGGCAGGCCGTACCTGATCTACTCGCTCCGACTGGACGAGCTGGCCGCCTTCACCATCGGCGAAGACGGCCAGGTCGCGAGCCTGGAGCTCTCTACAGCACCTTGAAGGTGCCTTTCATCGAGCTGACGTGTGGGTCGCAGACGAACGTGTAGGTGCCCTTGACGAGCGTCAGCGCATAGGTCGACGTGCCCTGCTTGACGATGCTCGTCGCCTTGTTGACGCCGCCGGGACCCTTGAGCCGGAAGTTGTGGATTCCCGACTTGTCGGTGACGACGAGCGAGTACTTGCCGGCCTTGAGCGACTTCACGGCGGTACCCGACTTCTTCAGGCTAATCGTGAAGCCAGGCCCGACAGTGCCCGTCAGCTTCGGCACGGCCGCCTGGGCCGGGCCGATCGCGACGAGAGCGAGTGCGGCGAGCGCCGCGAGTAGACGAATGCGAATCATGCTTCTCCTTGTTGGGTGAACCGGTGCGGCAGAGAGAGTACGCCGAGCGACCCCGATCGGATGTTGCCGTGAGGTAATCACAGCGCCAGCAAGGCGACCTCGTCGTCCGTCAAGCGTAGGTCGCGGGCGGCCAGGTTCTCCTCGAGATGCTCGAGCGAGGACGTGCCTGGGATCGGGATCGTCACCGGCGAGCGTTGGAGCAGCCAGGCGAGCGCGACCTGGGCGGCTGTGGCGTCGTGAGCGTTGGCGATCACCTCGACCGGGCCGCCCGGCCTCGCGAGCGCGCCCGCATCGAGCGGGTACCAGGGCAGGAACGCGATCCCCTCACGCTCGCACGCCTCGAGGACGTCCTCGGACTCGCGGTTTCCGAGGTTGTACTCATTCTGCACAGATGCGATCTCGACGATCCGACGCGCCTCGTCGAGCTGGGCGACCGAGACGTTCGAGAGGCCGACGTGCCTGATCTTGCCCTCCTCCTTGAGCTCCCGGAGGGCGCCGACCGAATCGGCGAACGGCGTCTTCGGATCGGGGCGGTGGAGCTGGTAGAGGTCGATCGCCTCGACGCGAAGCCGACGCAGCGACGCTTCGCACGCATCCTTCAGGTACTCGGGGCTGCCGTCAGGCGGCCAGCCGCCACCTGAGCGTCCATTCCGAGTCAAGCCGCCCTTCGTCGCGATGGCGATGCCTTCGTATGGATGCAGTCCTTCCGCTACCTGGAGCTCGTTCACCTCAGGACCGTAGGCATCGGCGGTGTCGAAGAAGTCCACGCCGAGCTCGCGCGCCCGCCGGAGCACGACAACCGCGTTCTCGCGATCCTCGGGCCAGCCGGTGACGCGCGGACCGGTCAGCCGCATGCAGCCGAAGCCGAGCCGGCTCACCTGGAGCTCGCCGCCGATCAGAAACGTGCCGGCCGCGCTCACGCTCGCTCGACCCCGGCCGCGGCGCCGATTCCCTCGCGATCCTCGCGCAGCGCGAGCTCGACGTCGCGCTCGTCGTCCATGGCCGCTTCGGTCGCAGCGACGAGGAGCTCGAGCTGCTGATCGAGGATCGGGATCCGCTCCGGTAGCGCGATCGACCTGAGATCGGCGAGAGCTGCGCTCAGACGACGGACGACCTGAGGCGATCCTGCGCCCGCCATCCGGATCTCGTCGAAGGCAAGCCGGACGTAGGCCTCCCAGCTCATCGACCGCACGGTGAGCCGTACCTCGCCCGCCGGATTATGATGACGGCCATCCGGAAAGGGCCTGCGCGCGAGCTGCCTCAGGATGTCGTGCAGCCGGTCGATCGCCTGAACAGCGGTGGTGGGATCCTGGAAGGGCGAGTCGGCGAGCGAGCGCTCGGCGATGTCGACGAGCATCCGAACGCCGAAGGCGACATCCTCGTCGAGCGTCGGCTCCAACTTCAGGATCAACGACTTGTGCAGTCGTTCCTCGTCCAGGTCGGGGGCCTCGCCATGAACGTGGAAGAGAGGCGCCCCGGCCGGCACGAACTCTCCGAGCGCCGGGACCAGCTCGAGCACGCAACCCGTTCGCTGCGCCTCCTCGACGAGGTCCTCGGAGCCGATCACCGCGATCACGCCGGACTCTCTGGCGCTCACCACGCGAGGAGCGCCGGGCTCGACCTCGACGCGCGTGCCTCGGTCCGGATACTTGCGGTCGAGGAGCTTGCGCGTGTCCTTACCGACCAGCTCGATCAGCGAGGAGACACGGAGCGACTGCCCGATGTGGTGCACGTAGAGGACGAGGACTGCGATGCTCACGAGCACGAGCACGAACGCGGTCACGACCGCGATTCCCGGCACCTGGCCCGTGCCGTCGCCCAGATTCGTCACCTCGCGGACGGCCAGGATCGCGTGCACGAAGGTCGCGACGAAGAGGCCGATCGCGAACTGGCTCGGCTTGTCCTGGAGGATGCGCTGCACGATCCGGGGCGAGAACTGTCCCATTGCGAGCTGGACGACGACCATCGTGATCGTCAGCACGAGCGCGGCGAGGCTCACCATCGAGGCAGCGACCGTCGCCAGGATCGCCGTCGCGGCATCCGGGCCGCCGACCAGGCTCTGAGGGATCGCCTCGTAGCCGAAGACTCGGTCGAGGGCGATCGTCCCAAACGAGAGCGCGACTCCGGCGAGGACGCAGAGCACCGGCACGAACCAGAGGCTCGTGGTGATGTGGATGACCAGCTTGGGAAGCCTCATGGCGTGTCCGCCCTACCCTTCCGCCGATCCGGCGAACCCAGGGCGGACGCCTCGCGCGCTAGGCTCAGGCGCCGTGAGGGTCGACGAGATCGCCCCCGGGCTCTGGCGCTGGACTGCTCCGCATCCCGGCTGGGAGCCGGTCCCCGAGCCGGAAAGCCCAGCCGACTGGCCGCGCGACGTCGGTTGCGTCTACTACGAGGCGTCGGACTCGGTCGTCCTGATCGATCCGCTCCTGCCGCCGGGGCGCGCGACGTTCCTCGAGGCACTCGACCGCGACATCGAGCGGCTCGGGCTGCCGATGGCGATCCTGCTCACCGTCTCCTGGCACGAGCGCAGCGCCGCCGAGCTCGCTGCCCGGTATGGCGCAGCGCTCGCGGCGCCGGCCGGCGTGGTCGAGCTACCCGTACCGAGCGCCGAGGAGACCGTCTACTTCCTGCCCGAGCGCGGCACGCTCGTCGTCGGCGACGTGCTGATCGGCGACGGGCGCGGCGGCGTCAGGCTCTGCCCCGAATCGTGGCTGCCGGAGGGGACGGGCTTGCCGGAGCTTCGGTCGGAGCTCGATTCACTGCTCGACCTGCCGGTCGAGCGGATCCTGGTCTCCCACGCCGACCCCGTGCTCGAGGGAGCCCACGCGGCTCTGGCGGCCGCGCTCGATCTCACTCCACGGTGAAGGCTCCTCTCATCGAGCTCGCGTGCGGGTCGCAGACGAACGTGTACTCGCCGGCCTCCAGCGTCACGTCGAAGCTCTCCTCGCCTTCGCTGCCGACGTCCGTCGCCTCGTCGACACCGGGGCCGGTTACGGGGGCCAGACCGGAACCGTTCAGAGCGGGATGGTCGCGCCGGTCTCCGCCGCGAGAGAGAGCGCCGAGATCGCGCAGGCCTGGCCCAGCGCATCGGCGCGGGAGAGCAGCGGGTCGGCCCTACCCTCGATCGCGTCCGCAAAGTTGTCGAGCTGGAGCCTGTAGGCGTCGGCGGGCTCGACCGGAACGATCTCGCTCGAGTCGCCACGCGTGACGACCAGTTCCCCGCCCCAGTCCACCCGCCAGGGCGCCTCGACGACAACGGCGCCTTCGCGGCCGACCGCCTCCAGTCGCTGGCTCCGCGGCGCGAGAAATGAGGCCGCGATCTGGGTGACTACCCCGTCGGCGTGACGCAACGTCCCATACAGCGCCATGTCGACTCCGGTCGAGCCGAGCACCTGTTCGGCCGAGACACGCTCGGGCTCGCCGGCGAGGAGCCTGACGCCGCTGACGCAGTAACAGCCGAGGTCCATCAGGGCGCCCCCGTCGAGCTCGGGTTGCGCCCGCACGTTCGAGAGATCGTCGAGCGAGAAGCTGAACGCGGCGCTGACTGCCCGGAGCTCGCCGATCGCGCCGCCCTCGACGAGGTCTCGCACCTTCTGCGTCTGAGGGTGGTGCCGGTACATGAGCGCCTCCAGCAGCACGAGACCTGCCGCGGTTGCCACGCCGAACGCCTCCTCCACTTCGGCGGGACGGCGCGAATAGGGCTTCTCGCAGAGCACGTGCTTGCCGGCCGCGAGCGTGCGAAGCGACCACTCGTGGTGCATCCCGTTCGGCAGCGAGATGTAGACGGCGTCCACGTTGTCGTCCTCGAGGAGCGCGTCGTAGCTCGAGTGCGAGCGCTCGAGCCCGTGCTGACGCGCGTAAGCCTGCGCCTTCGCTCCGTCGCGGCTCGCAACCGCGACCACGTCGACTCGATCTGTCGTCGCCGCAGCGCGGAGGATCTCGCCGTTGATCCTTGCGGTGGAGAGCAACCCGAGCTGGAGAGCCTTCACTTGACGACTCCGAGCGTGGCTCGTGCGCGAATGACGTGCCTCACCCTGAGACGATCATCCCCAGGACGCCTCCGTCATGGGCCGGAACGCGACCTCGAGGATCCGGTGGCCGCCGGGCCTCGTCAGGACGAAGAGCACCGCTTCAGCGACGTCCTCGGCGTCCATCATCCCGGCGAGCGCGGATTCGGGGCGGCCGCGGCCCTCGTCGAGAGCGAAGTCGGTCGCAACGCCGCCCGGGCACACATTCGCGCAGCGGATGCCGTGCGGGCGAAGCTCGTGGTCGAGCGCGCTCGTGAACCCGACCTGCGCGAACTTCGACGCGCAATAGACAGCCTCGTTCGGTAGCCCACGCCTGCCGGCCTCGGAGGCGATCGAGACGATGTCACCGCCGCCTCGAGCCATTAGGTGCGGAACCGCCGCGGCAGCCGCGTAGAGAACCCCTTTCACGTTCACGTCGATCATCTCGTCGAGATGCTCGGGCGAGAGCTCCGTCAGCGGACCGTAGGCGCCGACGCCGGCGTTCGCGACGAGAATGTCCAGTCCGCCGAAGCGTTCAGCGGTGGCGTTCACGAGGCGCTCGACCTGGGTTCGGTCGCGGACGTCACACGGCTGCGCGAGCGTGTCTGGAAGCCCGAGATCAGCCCCACTGCGCGAGGCCAACCCGAGCTTCACCCCTCGCTCGGAGAGAGCGCGCGCGACGGCGGCGCCGATCCCGCGGCTGGCGCCCGTGATCACGGCGACCTTGCCTGTCAGCTCCACGCTCATCCGGTCTCCAGTCTCTTCGGGGCGGCAGACGCCATGACTTTGCCAGGCGGCGCCGTACCCAGGCTCGTTCTCATGTTCAACGTCCGGACTTGGCGAGCCGCCGCCGCGAGAGCGTGTCCAGCGTGACCGCTGCCAGGAGGATCGCGCCGGTGACGATGAACTTCGTCGCCGAGCTGTAGCCGACGAGGTCGATCCCGTTCGCGATCGTCGCGATCACCAGGGCGCCGAGGAGCGCGGCGACGACGCGGCCGCGACCGCCGAAGAGACTCGTGCCGCCGATCACCGCGGCCGAGATCGCGTCGAGCAGGAGCGTCCCGCCACCGGCGTTCAGGTCGACGGAGGCGAGCCGCGAGGCGAGGATGACACCTCCGAGGCCGGCCATCCCACCGGAGATCGCAAAGACCGTGATCCGGATCCGCGCCACGTTGATGCCCGCGCGGCGCGCCGCCTCGGCGTTGCCGCCGACCGCGTAGACGTGGCGGCCGAAGGTCGTCCTCGTGGCGACATACGTCCAGAAGACGAGCAGCACGACGATCAGGAAACCCGCGAACGGAAAGCCGCGGTCGCGGTTCGAGACGGCGACGACGAAGAAGGCGACCCCGGTGAAGGCGAGGACTCTCGCGAGCGCGAGCGGCAAGTTCCCCGCCTCGAGTCCGTGGCGTCTGCGCCCGAGCACCTTGCCGAGAGCCGTCGCCGCGAAGAACAGACTCGCCGCGGCCGCGAGGATCCAGCCGGTCCGATCGGAGAAGAAATAGTTGGCGGTGTCGTTGATCCACTTGTCTTCGATCGGGATCACGCCCTGAACGCCGATCACCTTCTGGACGACTCCTTGCCAGGCGAGGAGCCCGGCGAGCGTGACGACGAATGACGGCACCCCGATCAGCGCCACGAACGAGCCCTGAAACGCGCCGATCGCCGCCCCCACGGCGATCGCGATCAGGATCGCCACGATCCCGTTCGCCTGCCAGCTCCCGTCCGGGATCTGCAGCTTGGCCGCGACCACGCCCGCGACACCGCTCAGGAAGCCGATCGAGAGGTCGATCTCGCCGATCAGGAGAACGAAGACGACGCCCATCGCGATCAGCGTCACCCCGGCCATCTGCACCATCAGGTTGTTGATGTTCCCGGCGCTGAGGAAGTTGTCATTCTTCGACTGGAAGAAGATCGTGATCAGGATCAGGCCGGCGATCACGGGCAGGCTGCCGACGTCGCCTGAGCGAATGTTGTCGAGGCCGCGCCGGAACGCGTTCGGCTCCACCGTGGGCTCCGCGACGCCGGCGCTCATGCGGGCGCTCCGGTCTCGGCGACCCCTGCCACCTTTGTCGGCACGCCGGCCGTGATCGCGTGGACGATCTCTTGCTGAGTCGTCTGCGCGCGCTCGTAGACGCCGATGTCCCGACCGAGCCGGAGGACGGTGATCCGATCGGCGACCTCGAAGACGTCGTGCAGGTTGTGCGAGATCAGGACGACGCCGAGCCCTTTCTCGGCCAGCCGCTTCACCAGCTCGAGCACCTGCCGGGTCTGGGCGACGCCGAGCGCGGCGGTCGGCTCGTCGAGGAGGACGAGTCGCGAATTCCACATCACCGCGCGCGCCACCGCGACCGACTGGCGCTGCCCGCCCGAAAGACCCGCCACCTGCTGTCGGACCGAGCGGATCGTCGTGACGGAGAGCCCGGCCAGGGTCTCGCGGGTCCGCTGCTCCATCACCGGCTCACGCAGCCGCTGGAGGAGATCGTGCTCCTCCCGGCCCAGGTACATGTTCTGGACGACGTCGAGGTTGTCGCAGAGCGCGAGGTCCTGATAGACGACCTCGATCCCGAGCCGAGCGGCGTCCTTCGGCCCGTGAATCGTCACCTCGCGGCCCTCGAAGAGGATCTCGCCGGAGTCGGCGGCGTGGATCCCGGCGATGCACTTGATCAGCGTCGACTTGCCCGCTCCGTTGTCGCCGACGAGCGCCATCACCTCGCCGGGCGCCACGCTGAAATCGACGTCGGTGAGCGCCTCGACCGAGCCGAAGCTCTTCGAGATCCCCCGCAGCTCCAGAGTGGGCAGCTCGGGTGTGGGCAGTTCACGTGTCGGCGCGTCCGCCAGGATCAGCTCCTCGATAGTCGGGCGGGGACGCCTGTCGCGCCCCCGCCCGGATGAACACGTCGCGCCTACTTGCAGAACTTCGCGTAGACGCCCCGGCACACTTCGGTCCGCTTCAGGAATCCATCCGTGAAGAGGAGCTTGTAGTTGCGCTTCGTGATCGAGACCGGGGTCAGGAGCACCGACGGCACCTGGCGCCTGCCGTCGAACGTCTTGCCGTTGACGCCGGCCGGCTTCGTTCCCTTGACCAGCGAGATCGCGAGCTTCGCCGCGGCGTTCGCCTCGGCCTTGATCGCCTTGTAGACCGTCATGCACTGGTCGCCCGCGATCACGTTCTGGACGCCCTGAGCCGTCGCATCCTGGCCGGTGACCGGGATCTGCTTCAGCTTCCTCGCCTTCAGCGCCGAGATCGCCGCGTTGCCGAGACCGTCGTTGGCCGCAGCGACACCGTCGATCTTGTTGCTCGTCCGGGCCAGCATCTGCTCGAAGATCGTCAGCGCCTTCTGGTTGTCCCAGGCCGGCACAGCCTGATCCGGCCCCTTCTTGAAGGTGCCGTTCTTGAACAGCGGGTTGAGCACGGACTGGTAGCCCTGACGGAAGAGCGTCGCGTTGTTGTCCGTCGGCGAGCCGTGCAGCTGCGCGATCACGGGCTTCTTCGAGTACATCCCGCTCGCCTTGAGGCAGCTGACGAGGCCCTGGCCCTGCAGCCGGCCGACGGCGACGTTGTTGAAGGAGACGTAGTACGCGGCCCTGCCCTTGAGCGTGAGCCGGTCGTAGTCGATCGTCTTCGCCCCACGCGCGGCGGCGAGCGACTCGATCGCGGCGCCCGACCCGGAGTCGAGGTTGACGAGCAGGATCACCTTGGCGCCGTTGGTGAGCGCCTGCTCAGCCTGCGAGCGCTGCTTCTGGGCGTCGCCCTCGGCGTTGACGATGCTGTAGGTGACGCCGGCGGCCTTGAAAGCGGCGGCGAGGAAACGCCTGTCCTGAGTCTCCCAGCGGACTGACGACTTCGAGTCAGGAAGCAGGACGGCGACCTGGGCGTCGGCGGCGGCGACGTCCGAACGCGCGGACGCCGTCGTGGCCAGAAGCCCGAGCGAAGCGACCAGCGCGAACCCCAGAGCAATGCAAAGCGGCTTGAACACGTAGTTCCTCCCTGATGAGTGAAACCCGAACGGCAACGCTACGCCTCTGCGCTCGCGGTTGCAACGAGGCTCCGCAAGCTCGGTCGGCGTAAGCTCCGGCGCATGGACGACGTGCTCACGCCCGACGCCGTCGCGTTCCTGAGCGGGCTCGAGCGGCGCTTCGGACCGCAGAGGCGGGAGCTGCTCGCGGCGAGGAGCGAGCGGGCGCAGCGGCTCCGTGACGGCGAGCTCCCCGACTTCCTCGCGGCGACGCAGGAGATCCGCGACGGCGACTGGCGGGTAGCGCCCGTGCGAGCGGAGCTGCAGGATCGCCGCGTCGAGATCACGGGCCCGGTCGATCGGAAGATGACAATCAACGCGCTCAACTCGGGCGCGCGGATGTTCATGGCCGACTTCGAGGACTCGAACTCGCCCACCTGGCAGAACTGCCTCGAGGGCCAGGTCAACCTCACCGATGCGCTCGAGCGGACGATCTCCCTGGATACGGGCGAGAAGCAGTACGCGCTGAACGACGAGGTCGCAACGTTGCTCGTCCGCCCGCGGGGCTGGCACCTCGAGGAGCGCCACTTCGAGGTCGACGGCGCCCCGATCTCCGCGAGCCTCTTCGACTTCGGCCTCTACTTCTTCCGCAACCACGCTCGCGGCGGCCGCTTCTTCTACCTGCCGAAGCTGGAGAGCCACCTCGAGGCGAGGCTCTGGAACGACGTCTTCGTCTGGGCGCAGGACGAGCTCGGCGTGCCGCAGGGGACGATCAAGGCGACCGTTCTCGTCGAGACGATCCTGGCCGCCTTCGAGATGGACGAGATCCTCTACGAGCTGCGCGAGCACTCGGCCGGTCTGAACGCGGGCCGCTGGGACTACATCTTCAGCGTGATCAAGAAGCTCGGCCATCGGTCCGAGTTCGTGCTCCCCGACCGGGCGGCGGTGACGATGGCGGTGCCGTTCATGCGCGCCTATTCGGAACTGCTCGTGAAGACGTGTCACCGGCGCGGCGCCCACGCGATCGGCGGGATGGCGGCGTTCATTCCCTCGCGCCGCGACCCGGCAGTGAATGAGCTCGCCCTCACGAAGGTGCGCGAGGACAAGGAGCGCGAGGCGGGACAGGGCTTCGACGGCACGTGGGTCGCACATCCCGATCTCGTGCCCGTGGCGCTCGAGATCTTCGACCGCGTGCTCGGCGAGCGGCCGAATCAGGTGGAGCGGCAGCGCGAGGACGTGACCGCGTCGGCCATGGCCCTCCTCGACGTGGCCGCGACGCCCGGCGAGATCACTGAGGACGGGCTGCGCAACAACGTCTCGGTTGGGATCCAGTACCTGGCCGCGTGGCTCCAGGGCTCAGGCGCCGTCGCGATCTTCAACCTGATGGAAGACGCGGCGACCTCGGAGATCTCGCGCTCGCAGGTCTGGCAGTGGCTCCGGCACGGCGAGGTGGAGCGCGCGGACGTCGAGCGTGTCATCGACGAGGAGGTTGCGAAGCTCGACGGCGACTACGCCGAGGCGCGCACGCTCTTCGAGCAGGTCGCGCTCTCAGGCGATGAGTTTGTCGAGTTCCTGACGCTGCCCGCCTACGAGCGGCTCGCTTAGAAGGTTGCCACGATCTTGAACGGGATTTGATCTTGTCCTCGGCCGAGAATAGGCCGACGGGAATCAGTCGCCGGCGACGAAGAACTGCCAATCGCCATCCGCGGTGATCGCGGTGCGATAGCCGAGATAGCCGCCGGCGCCGGAGGCGTTGCGCATCTGATCGACCGTGGCCTGCGAATAGAGTCCGCTGTCGACGAGCGCCTGCCACGCCTCGTCGCTCGGCGACTCCTCGTAGGCGGTCGGCCAGGCGTAGGAGCCGGTTTCGTTGCGGGTAGACGGCATCGCGAGGATCGTCGCCAGGGCGCGCAGCGGCAGCGGATCTTCCGTTCCTGTCTCTTCGACCTCGCGCCAGAACTCGGCCGCCGAGGCGCCGCCACCGTAGCTGAAGGTGAAGCCCTCGCCGCGCTCGAGCGCGAGCCGCTCGAGCTCCTCGTAGTCGCACGCGATCGCCGCGCCCCAGATCGCCCGGCGAACCTCAGCGACCGCCTCCGGCAGCTCCTGCTCGGGCAGCGTAGCCCGGATCGTCGAGGTCGAGCAGCTGGACTCTGACTGTGGCGGCGGCGCTGTCGGTGTCGTCGTCTGCGTCTGCGTCTCTGTGACCGTCACGGTGACGGGCGGCGCCGCGACGTCGTCCGACGCGGACTCGGCGCCACAGCCGGCAAGCACGACAACTGCGAGCAGCGCGAGCGAGATCCTCATCCGGATTCCGTTCGCTCCAGCTCGGCGTGTCCCTGCTGCGCCTGCTGCGCGAGGAGGCTCGTGGGCTCGGTCACGGTTACGACCACGGTGAGAGGATAGTCCGCTCGTGATCGCCGACGCCCACACCGACCTGCTCATGGAGCTCGCCCACCGCCAACACCGGCTGGGAGAGATGGATGTCTTCGCGCGAACGTGGCTGCCGCTCTTCGAGGCAGGCGGGGTCGGGCTCCAGGTGTGCCCGATCTTCGTCCCGCTCGAGCACCAGCCGGAGGGGACGCTCCGGCACGCGCTCGGGCAGGCGACCTCGTTCCACGGGGCGGCGCGCGAGAACCCTGAGCGGGTCTGCATCGTCCGGACCCGAGGCGACCTCGAGGCCGTCGAGAGTGGCGAGCGGATCGGGCTCGTGCTCGCGCTCGAAGGCGTCGAGCCGTTCGGCTACGAGACCTGGGGCGTTGACCTCTTCTGGGAGCTGGGACTCCGCGTCGCCGGCCTGACCTGGAACCGTCGCAATCCGTTCGCCGACGGCGCGGCGGAGGACGGCGGCCTCTCGCGACTGGGCCGCTTGCTGCTCGACCGGCTGGCTGAGCGAGGCATCGTCCTCGACCTCGCGCACGCCTCGGAGCGGCTCTTCTGGGAGTGTCTCGAGCGCTACCGAGGCCGAGTCACGGTGACGCACGCCGGCTGTCGCGCCGTCCACGACCATCCGCGCAACCTCTCCGACGACCAGCTCCGGGCGCTCGCCGAGCGGGGTGGACTCTTCGGGCTGATGCTCCATCCCCTCGCGATCGGCCCGGAGCAGCGGACGATTGAGCGCGTGATCGACCATCTCGACCACGCCGCGAGCGTGATCGGGGCCGAGCGGCTCTGCCTCGGCGGCGACTGGACCGGCCGCCTCGCCGAGCACGTCCCGCACGCCCCGATCCCAGACGGCCTGATGCCGCCGGGGCTCGAGGAGGGCTCGTCGATCGAAGGACTCGCGGGCCATGAGGACTATCCGGCGCTCATGACTGCGCTCGGTGTCCGCGGCTGGAGCGGCGAGCGGCTCGAGGGTCTGCTCTCGGCGAACCTGCTGCGGTTGCTCAAAGAGAGCCTGCCCGCCTGATCTTCACTCACGTGGCGGTTGCTTCATGATCTGGAGGGAAGCTCACCGGCGCTCAGGCGACAGGGACCCTGGCCACGCGAGCCGCCTGAGCTGAAAGAATCGCCCGCAACATCTCGCCGGCACCGCTCAGGAAAGCACGCGCTCGAGCGCCGCGCGATCCGTCGGCTCGCCGTGCGCGGGCAGCACGAGCTCGACCGGCAGGTCGAGCAGCGGACGGAGCCGTCCGACGACATCGTCGCGCGTCACGTGCTTGCGACCGCCGAGCTGGATGTCCAGCCCGTCGCCGAA
>JBPCJB010000191.1:0-5943 GCA_051005735.1 Gaiellaceae bacterium
TGCGTCCTCGGAGTCGAGCTCGCGACGACGCGCTACACCGATTCGCGCGGGCGCCCGAAGGCCGTTCGCTACTGGCTGATGCGCGTCGCGAGCGGCGAGTTCGTCCCGAACCGCGAGGTCGACGAGATCGCGTGGCTCGATCCGGAGGCCGCCGCGCAGCGGCTCTCCTACGAGCGCGATCTTCCGGTGCTGCAGGCGCTTCAGCCTAGGCGGCGGCGCGCTCACTCGCGAGCCTGAGCGCGACGCCCTCGCGGATTCCGCCCTTAGCCGGAGCGAGCTCGACGCCGAGGAGCCGCGAGACCTCGGCGAGGATGAGCGCGCCCGCGAGGAGCGTTCGGGCGCGGTGGACCGGAACCGCGAGCTCGGCGCCGGCGCGCTCGGCGGAACGGCCCGTAAGGAACCCGATCACCAGGTCGAGCGCGTCGGGTCCGTACGCTCGCCCGACGATCCGCGCGACCGCACGCGCGCTGCCGCCCGTCGCGAGCGCACGCTCGGGGCGGGGCGGCTCGAGGATCGCCAGGGCGTCGCGAACCGCAGCACGCGCTTGCTCGATCTCGGCGGTGCCGGGGGGATCGCCGTGCAGGAGCGACGCAGTCAGCCGGAGCGACCCGATGTCGACCGAGCGGACCCAGGCGGGGCCGAGGAGCGCCGTGCCGACCACGAGCTCCGTCGAGCCGCCGCCGACGTCGCAGACGGCGACAACGTCGTCACCGACGTCGGTTCGCGCGACCGCGCCAGTGTAGGCGAGCCGGCCTTCTTCCTCCGCCGAGACGACGCGAACCGGAGCATGGGTCGCTCGCGCGAGTACGTCGAGCAGACGCTCCGAGGGACTTTGTCGACCAGGCGCCGTGACGACCGTCTCGAGCTCCCGCACGCGGTGCTTCCGAGCAATCCGGCCGAACTCGGTCGCCACGCCGGCCAGCTCCTCGAGCTTGCGGCGCCGAACGCGTCCGTGCACGAGGATCTCCTCGCCGAGACCGACGTGCGCGCGCTCCTCTCGGAGGGAGCGCACCTCGCCGCCGGCGACCGACGCGACGAGCAGGCGCACCGTGTTCGAGCCCACATCGACGACCCCGACCTTCATCTCGTCATTCTCACGTCCTCCCCGGTCGGAGCCCATTCCACGCTCAGCGGTTCCGGTTGCGCGCGGCCGCGACCCTGCGTGAGCGAACGCGTGCCCGGCGCTGCAGATTGAGTTGATGGTTGTGCGCCCGCTCCCCTTTCTCGGGGCCAACCCGCGCCCAGGCGCCGTCGGCCGCGAGCTGCCAGGAGGCTGTGTTGTCGGCGAGGGCGCTGTCGAACAGGGCGACGACTTCCTGCCGCAGCCGAGGCTGCTCGACCGGCACGAGCACCTCGATCCTCCGGTCGAGCTTGCGCGTCATCAGGTCTGCACTGCCGAGGTAGAGCTCGACCGCGTCGTCGATCTCGAAGGCGTAGACACGGCTGTGCTCGAGGAAGCGGCCGATGATCGAGCGGACGCGGATGTTCTCACTCAGGCCCGGGACAGCCGGGCGCAGCATGCAGATCGAGCGCGAGACGATCTCGATCGTGGCGCCGGCGGTCGAGGCCGCGTAGAGCTCGTCGATCAGCGCCTGGTCGGTGAGCGCGTTGACCTTGATCCGGATGCGCGCCTTCTTGCCGTCGGCGGCGGCGTGGGCGACCGCGCGGATCCGCTCTGCAAGACGCGCGCGCAGGCTGAACGGGGCGACGAGGATCTTCTTGAAGCGGACCGGCTGGCCGAAGCCGGTCAGGTAGTTGAAGAGCGAGGCGATGTCGGCCGCGATCTCGGGATCGGCCGTGAACAGGCTCAAGTCCTCGTAGGAGCGCGCCGTCTCGGCGTGGTAGTTGCCGGTTCCGACATGGACGTAGCGGCGAAGCGCGTTGCCCTCGCGCCGGACGACGAGCGTCATCTTCGCGTGCACCTTCAGGTCGGGGAAGCCGTAGACGACGTGGACGCCGGCCTGCTCGAGCGCGCGCGACCACTCGATGTTCCGGTGCTCGTCGAAGCGTGCTTTCAGCTCGACGAGACAGACGCTCTGCTTCCCGTCCTCTGCGCAGGCGATCAGCGCGGGAACGAGCGGACTGTCGCCGCTCGTCCGGTAGACGGCAGTCTTCATCGCGATCACGTCGGGGTCGCGCGCGGCGGCACGCACGAAGGCCTCGAAGCTGGTCGCGAACGACTCGTACGGCTGATGGACGAGGAAGTCGCCCCGTCCGATCTCCAGGAAGAGGTCGCGCGGCTCCCTGGCCCGCACGAGGCGGGGCGCCGTCGTGCCCGGTGTCGACTCGTACTTCAGCTCCGGGTGGTGAAGTCCCGTCAGCTCGTCGAGATCGGCGAGATCGAGCGGGCCGTGGATCTCGTAGACCTGGTCGTCCTCGACGTCGAGGCCCTGCTGCAGCCGCTCGAGCATCCCGCGCGACGTCGAGCTCGAGACCTCGAGGCGGACGATGTCGCCGAAGCGGCGGCGATGTAGCTCGAGCTCGACCGCCTCCAGTAGGTCGTCGGCCTCGTCGGAGACCTCGAAGTCGGCGCCCCGGGTAACCCGGAAGACCGAGCGCTCGACGATCTCCATGCCGGGGAAGAGCCAGTCGAGGAAGTGGCCGAGCACCTGCTCGAGCGGGACGAGGCGCCCGCGCGAGCCCACCGACAAGAAGCGCGGCAGCCCCTCTGGCACCTTGACGCGCGCGAATCGCTCCTCGCCGGACTCGGGGTCGCGGGCGAGGACGCCAAGGCTGAGCGAGAGCCCGGAGATGTACGGGAACGGCTGTCCCGGCCCGACGCCGAGCGGGGTCAGGACGGCGAAGATCTCGCGCTCGAACCGACCCTCGAGCTCCTTCACCTCGTCGGCTACGAGCTCCGAGACGCGGGCGACAACGATGCCCGCCTCGGCGAGGGCTGGTCGTAGCTCCTTCTTCCAGATCCGCGCCTGACGCTCGGTCAGCTCCCGTACGCGATCGCGGATCGCGAGGAGCGCGGTCTCCGGCGCGAGCCCGTCGGCCGAGTGCACGTCGACGCCCGCAGCGGCCTGACCGAGCAGTCCCGCGACTCGCACCATGAAGAACTCGTCCAGGTTCGAGGAGAAGAAGCGGCACATCGTCACGCGCTCGAGCAGGGGCACGCTCGGGTCGGCCGCGAGGTCGAGGAGGCGGTCGTTGTACTCGAGCGCTGAGAGCTCCCGGTTGAGCAGCCGAGGGATCGGCGGCACGTCTCGCTTCGCCTTTCGGGTCCGGGCCGCCATCGAGCCATCTTCCGCCGTCGGCTCGGGCGGGCGAGTCTCGATCCGGTATCCGGTGTGTGAAGGTTTGGAGAACGCCGGCTCAGGCTTCGAGCGGCGCAGCCTCGGCCGGAAGCGGCGGGAACACCGGTTGGATCCGGCCCGACGGGCCTTGCGGGCAGCCAAGCGCGCGGCGCGACAGCTCCCAGGCGGCGGCTGCGAAGGGGTCGCGACCCAGGGCGTACTCCGCCGTGAACTCGACGGCGCCGTTCAGCTCCAGGACCGTGTAGCCGCCGTCGCCGTCCGGGAGGAGATCGACGCCGAGCAGCTCCGCTCCCGCGGCCGCGGCGGCCCGAAGCGCGAGCTCGCAGGCGAGCTCGGGCGGGTCGACCGCGGCGCGCGTGGCGCCGAGCGCGACGTTGGTCCGCCACTCGCCGGGTGCGGCGATGCGCGAGATCGCGCCGACGACCGTCCCGGCCGCGACCACGACTCTGAGGTCGTGCCCGCGAGGCGGAATCAGCTCCTGGATGAGCGCGCCGTGGGCCCGGAACCAGACTCGTTGCTCCAGCTCCCGGAGGTGCCGGCTGAGCGCCTTCGCGTCCCGGCAGCGGACGACGTCGCGGCCCCAGCTTCCAAAGCGCGGCTTGACGACGACGGGTCCGTCGAGCGGCGGGAGCGGCCGGCCGGCGGTGAGCAAGCGCGTGCGCGGGTGAGGCAGCCCGGCGCGGAGGAGCAGTCGAGCGGTGAGCAGCTTGTCGTGAGCCGCGAGCAAGGCGCTCGCGCGGTTCATGGTCTGGATCCCGCGAGCAGCGAGCGAGCCGAGCGCCCAGAGGCCGTCGTCGACGCCGTCGAGCGACTCGAGCACGTCGAGCCTGCCGACGACCGCGTCTCCGGGGCGGACGGCCTCCAGCGCCTGCTCCGGGCCGAGGACGCGGATCTCGACTCCGCGCGGCGCCGCCGCGGCGAGAGCCACGTTGGTCGGCGTCGAGCGCTGGGCGATCAGGGCGAGGAGCACGAGTCCTCTATGCCAGCCGGTGGGGCATCCGGCAAGGGCTCGTGCCACCTCGCAGCCGCTCGTTCACCGGTTGGAGATCAGTGTCTGTCGGCGAGTGCGTCCACGAGCAGGCTCTGGAAGTGGGCCACCAGGCGTTCCGACTCGGGCAGCAGGTACCCATGCTCGAGCCCGCCCGCCCGCACGCCCTTCTGCACGCGCTCGACGAGCACGACGTCCTCGGCCCCGACCTGGTCGTCGAAAGCGAGCATCTCCTCGAGCCAGGCCGCGTCGACGTCCGGCCCGACGAAGTAATCGAGATGGCGCGCGGTCGCCTCGGGGCCGGTCGGGACTACGGGGCCGATCGAGAGGTTGGGCTGACCCGGCATCACGTTGATCGTCAGGTTCGGCCAGAGGAAGTGGAACTGGCCGCGCTCGATTGGACCGCGCGGATCGAACTCTCCCGCTTTGCCTTCTCCGGCTGGGCGCTCCCGCCCCGATCTGACTCGAACCGGGCCGAGCTGCGTCGAGAGGAAGCCGCTCGGCTCGAGCACGTAGGCGTCTGCCGACACATCCACCACCTTCGAGAAGCCGGGATGGGCGACCTGGCAGTGGTAGCACTCGAGGAAGTTCTCGCAGCAGACCTTCCAGTTCGCCTCGTACACGGAGTGCACGCGCTTCAGGAAGCGGAGCGAGTCGAGCTCGAGGCCGGCGGCTGCGACGAGCTGCGGCAGCTCCCCGAGCGTCTCGGCGAGCGGCGCCGCTTCCGGATCCGGATTGACGAAGACGAACGGCCCCCAGGCATCGACCGGCACGGGCCGGAGCCCGAGCTCGGAGCGGTCGAAGCCGGCCTCCCGATCGGCGCGCGGCGCGGCCCGCAGTGAGCCGTCGAGCTCGTACGTCCAGGCGTGGTAGGGGCATTGGAGCGTCTCGCGGCGACCTTCCCCCTCGCAGACGAGCGAGCCCCGGTGGCGGCAGACGTTCAGGAAGGCCCGTAGCGCCGAGTCCCTGCCGCGGACGACGACGATCGGGACCCCGCCCGCGTCGCAGGTGAAGAAGGCGCCTCGCTCGGCGACCTGGTCGGTGCGGCCGGCGTACTGCCACGCCCGACGGAAGATCCGCTCGCGCTCGAGCCGGAGGACGTCCGGATCGGCATACCAGTCGAAGGGGATCGTGCGCCCGTCGGCAAGCGTGGCCATTCGGGGAATCTAGATCTCGCGGTAGCGCGCCTGCACGAAGCAGTAGAGCGAGTAGGCGATCAGACCGACTGCGACGGCGCCAAGGAGGAAGCCTCCGTACGGCTGCTGCGAGAGCTCGAGCAGCGCGCCGTCGAGGCCGCGCGTCTCCTTCGAGTCGAACTCCCAGGCGGCTTTCAGGAGGAAGAGACCGATCAGCGCGAACACGATCATGCGCGCGAGATGGCCGAGGATGCCGACGCCGGTCGCTGCCGCCTCCTCGGCCTCGCTCATCTCGCCCTGCTTCAGCTTCTTGTTGAACTTGCAGGTAACCGCGCGGTAGCCGTTGAACGCCGCCGCGGCGACGAACCCGACCCCGGCCGCGTAGACGAGGTAGCGGCCGGCTGGAAGATCGAAGACGCCCGCGGTCGTCTGCTTCTCGTTTCCGCCACCGCTCCGGCTCCCGCTGTCGAGGAGCGCCGAGACGGTCAGGCCGCAGAGCGTCCCGTACAGCGCGGCTTTGGCGAGCGAGGCGCCGCGCTTCGCGAGTCCACTCGCGTCT
>JBPCJB010000192.1:0-7493 GCA_051005735.1 Gaiellaceae bacterium
CGCCGTGCTCGGCGAGTGGCAGGAGCTGATCGACCGGATCGGCGAACGTCGGGGCGAGGTCACGATCGCGCTCGTCGGCAAGTACGTCAAGCTGCACGACGCCTACCTGTCCGTGCACGAGGCGCTCAAGCACGCGGGCGTCCACCAGGGCTGCTCGGTGCGCGTGCAATGGGTCGACGCCGAGAACATGTCGTACGAGGAGGCGGCCGAGCTGCTCGACGAGGTCGACGGCGTCCTCGTCCCCGGCGGCTTCGGCTCGCGCGGCTGGGAGGGCAAGATCCTCGCCTGCCAGGTCGCGCGCGAGCGCGGGATTCCGTACCTCGGAATCTGTCTCGGGATGCACGTCGCCGTCTCCGAGTTCGCGCGCCACGTGTGTGGGCTCGACGGCGCCAACTCGACGGAGATGGATCCGGAGACGCCGTACCCCGTGATCGATCTGCTGCCGGAGCAGAAGGAGATCGAGGATCTCGGCGGGACGATGCGACTCGGCGCGCAGGCGGTCGAGGTCGCCGCCGACACCCGCACGCGCGAGATCTACGGCGACACGGTCGTGCACGAGCGCCACCGCCACCGCTACGAGGTGAACAACCACTACCGGCCGACGCTGATCGAGCACGGGCTCGTCGTCTCCGGCACCTTCCAGGAGGGCCGGCTCGTCGAGATCGTCGAGCTACCGGATCACCCCTGGTTCGTCGCGAGCCAGTTCCACCCGGAGTTCAAGTCGCGTCCGACGCGCCCCGCGCCGCTCTTCCGCGAGTTCGTGGGCGCTGCGCTCGAGCGCTCTCGTACGCGGGGTGGCGTCCGCGCCGCCGGCGCCGTTCGCTAGGGACTTGAGGACGGACGAGCACCCGCTGATCGCTCTCCGCGACGGCGCAGCGGGGAGGCGTCCGGCGCTCGTCGGCACGCGCCAGGACGTCTGGCAGGTCGTGGAGCGATTCGTCAGAACGACAACTCGCTGCAACGCGCGGCGGATTACCTTCGGCTCCCGCTTACCCACGTCGCCGCGTGCGCCGCCTACTACGCGGAGTTCCAGGGTGAGATCGACGAGTGGATCGCCCGGGCGGGCGAGGAAGCAGACAGAGCCGGGAGCTCCTGGCGGCGTGGCCAGGAGCTCTTCTCCTGAGGCTGCTGCTCGACGAGCGCTACTCGCCGGCGATCGCCGAGCAGCTCCGCGCTCGCGGACACGACGTAGAGTCGGTCGACGATCGCGACGATCTCCGCTCTCTGAAGGATCCAGCGCTCTTCGCTGCAGCGCACTCCGAGCGGCGGGCAATCCTCACGAACAACGTCAGAGACTTTGTTCCGCTCGTCCAGACGGCGGCAATGCAAGGAGACGATCACCGTGGCCTGCTCCTGACGAACGACCGCTCGCTGCCGCGTTCGAACAGGACGATCGGGACGCTCCTCGACGGGCTGCTCTCGGCCAATCCGGAGGATGACGCCCTGCTCAATCGGACGGTCTGGCCACCGTAGCCCTCAGCTCTTCTCGATGTGCCACGAGGGCTCCACGATAGAGGCGCGACAGACGGAGCCAAGGCGATAGGCCCTAAGATCGGCCGGTGTTCGGGACACTCGAACTTTTCTTGGAGCTCGCCGCGATTCCAAGCCCGCCGGGCGAGGAGCGCCTCGTCGCCGACCGGGTCACCGCCTATCTGCACGAGCTTGGGCTCCAGGTTGAGGAGGACGACGCCGGCGCGACAATCGGCTCCAATGCCGGGAACCTCCTCTGCCGGCTGCCCGGTCGAAACGGCGGCGGCACTCCCCTCTTCCTCTGCGCTCACCTCGACACGGTGCCGCCGCAGGGGCCGCTCGAGCCCGTCGTCGAGGACGGCGTCATCCGGAATGCCGGCGGGACGATCCTCGGGGCCGACAACAAGGCGGCGGTCGCCGCGATGTTGGAGGCCGCGCAACGGATCGTCGAGGAGCGCCGGCCGCACGCAGGGCTCGAGCTGCTCTTCACTCAGAAGGAAGAGGTCGGGCTTCGCGGCGCCGGTGCCTTCGACCACACGAAGCTCGAGGCGGAGCTCGGCTACGTCTACGACCAGGCGGCGCCGATCGGGCAGATAATCCTCGGGGCGCCCTATGGCCGAACCGTGTCGGCCCGTTTCCACGGCCGCGCGGCGCACGCAGGCATGTTCCCGGAGGAGGGGCGCTCCGCAATCGCCGCCGCTGCTCGCGCGATCGCCGACCTGCGGCTCGGCCGGATCGACGAGCAGACGACTGCGAACGTGGGCCTGATCACCGGCGGCAGCGCGCGCAACATCGTCCCCGAGTGGTGCAGCTTCGAGGCCGAAGCGCGGTCGCACGACGAGAGCGCTCTCGCCGACCTCGTCCAGGAGATGCTCGACACGCTCGCCTTCGCCGCCAGCCTCGGCGACTGCACGCTCGAGACCGAGATCGGCGTCACCTACGACGGCTATCTCCTTCGAGCTGACGATCCCGTGGTGCAGCTCGCCGCAGGCGCGCTCAGGCAGTGCGGCTTCGAGGTCACGACCGCGCTCACCGGCGGCGGCGCCGATGCGAACGTGTTCAACCAGCGCGGGATCCCGTGCTTGAACCTCGCGAACGGGATGGCCGACATCCACACCGCCGACGAGCACATCGCGGTGGCCGACCTCGAGGCGATGGTCGACGTGACGCTCGCTCTCGTAGATGCCGCTCGGGCTTAGACGGGGAACCGTCACCACGATCGCGGAGTCGCGCGAGCGGTTGATCCGCCTCGAGGTCGACGGGATCGCGTGTATCGCCTATCCGCGCCTGACAGGCGGGGTCGAGGTCGGCGACGACGTGCTCGTGAACGAGCAGGCGCGCCTACTGGACCTCGGCTCCGGCGGCTTCGACGTCCTCTATGCGAACCTCACGCGTGGGCTTGATTTGGCTGCGGAGGAAGGTGCCCACGTGATGGCGCTGCCGTACACACCGGGCCAAGTAACAGTCGGTTACAAGGAAGAGTCGGGCGGGCTCGCGGAAACGCTCGGCGGGATGCCTGTCGCGCTCTGCACGCTGCACAGCCAGGTCGCGCCGGTCTGTGCCGCGCTCGCCGGGTTGCGCGTTACCTACATCCAGGTCCAGGGCGGCGCGCTGCCCGTCTCACTCTCGGACACCGTCCGGACGCTCCAGGAGCGAGGCCTGCTGGGTGCTGCGATCGCGGTCGCGCCGTGTCTCGACGCCGATGTCGAGTGCGTAACCGTGGCGGCCGCGTTTGCCTGGTCAGCAGCCGAGGGCTCCGACGCGGTCGTCTGCTCGCTCGGGCCGGGGATCGTGGGCACGAGCTCGCGGCTCGGCACGGGCGCGCTCTCGCTCGCAGACGCGGCGAACGTCGCGGCGGCACTCGGCGGCCGGCCTGTGCTCGCGGTTCGCCGGTCGGAGGCGGACGGGCGCGAACGCCACCGCGGAACCTCGCATCACGCGGAGGCAGTGCTCGATCTCTGCCTCGGCGAGATCGTGACGGCCGACGAGGATGCGGGCGAAGGCTGGGAACAGGCGTGCGTTGGCCTGCCGCTCAGCCACATGGGCCGCGGCCCCGGCGACGACCCGACCTTCTTTCGCTCGGCCTACGCCGCCGGGCTCGCCGCCCGTGGGCTCCTCGGCTGATGGAGGAACGGCGGCTCGGGCCTGTAGTCGGGCTCGGCACCTGGAACACGTTCGGCGGCGACGCCGCCCGCGCGCGCGAAGTCGTCGGCTCCTCCCTCAGTGCCGGCGTCGGCAGCTTCGACACCTCGCCGATGTACGGCGGCGCTGAGGCCTCGCTCGCCGCAGCTCTCGAGCGCCGCCGCGAACGAGCGCAGGTGCTGACGAAGATCTGGAGCCACGAGCCTTCCGAGGCGCGGCGCCAGCTCGATGCGCAGCTCCGCTGGTACGGCCGCGTCGACGTCGAGCAGATCCACAATCTCGTCGCCTGGCGGGAGTATCTGCCGTGGCTCGAAGGGGAGCGCGACGCTGGCAGGATCGGGCAACTGGGCGTCACCCACTACTCGCCGAGGGCGTTCGACGAGCTGGCGCGGGCGCTTCGCACCGGCCGCTTCCAGACGCTTCAGATCCCGCTCAACCCGCGCGAGCGCACATGCGAGAGCGTCCTCCTCCCGCTCGCCGAGGAGCTCGGAATTGCAGTGATCGTGATGCGTCCGCTCGGCGAGGGCGCGCTCCTACGGCGCCCGCCGAGCGCTAAGGAACTCCAGCCGCTAGCCGAGTTCGGCGTCGCGACCTGGCCGCAGGCGCTCCTCAAGTGGGCGCTCTCGGACCCGCGCGTCGATCTCGTCATCCCCGCCACCTCGAGGCCCGAGCGCGCCGCCGAGAACGCCGCTGCCGGCGAGCCACCCTGGTTCGGGCATGAGGAACGCGAGCTCGTGGAAGGACTCGCTCGATGAAGAAGGTCAGGCGGAAGCAGGTCTACGAGGGCAAGCTCTTCGACGTCGTCGTCGAAAACTGGGGTGAGCGGGAGCGGGAGATCGCCGAGCACCCTGGCTCCGTGACCATCGTCGCGATCGACGCCGGCGGTCGCGTCGTCTTGACGCGCCAGTTCCGTGAGGCCGCCCGCAAGGAGCTGCTCGAGCTCCCGGCCGGGATGCTCGACGAGGGCGAGGCGCCGCTCGCGTGCGCGCAGCGCGAGCTCGCCGAGGAGACCGGGCTCCACGGCGGCGAGTGGCGGGAGCTGCGCCAGATTCACCCGAGTCCCGGGATCCTCCGAGAGCCCGTCACGATCTTCCTCGCCGAAGGGCTCGAAGAGGGGGAGCGGCAGCTCGAGGAGGCCGAGGAGATTGAGGTCGTCCGCCTCACGCCGCGCGAGCTCGAGGCCCGTCTCGACGAGCTCGAGGACGCGAAGACGCTCGTCGGCGTCCTGCTCTACCTGCGCGAACCCCGCTAACCGAGCCTGTATCTTCTGCCGGCCATGAGGATCGGCGTCGCCAAGGAGATCAAGGCTCAGGAGTACCGCGTCGCGCTGACCCCGGCGGGCGCGCGCGAGCTCGTCCAACGCGGCCACGAGGTGCTCATCGAGACGGGCGCCGGGCTCGGGAGCGCCTTCCAGGACGCCGACTACGAAGCGACCGGCGCGCAGCTCGCCCCGGTCGACGACGTCTGGGAGCAGGCCGATCTCGTGCTCAAGGTGAAGGAGCCGATCGCGCTCGAGTACCCGCGCCTGCGCGACGGGCTCGTCCTCTTCACCTACCTCCACATCGCCGCCGACGAGCCGCTCACGCGCGCGCTCGTCGAGAGCGGGATCGCGGCTGTCGCTTACGAGACGGTCGAGACCGACGACCGACGGCTGCCGCTCCTCGCCCCGATGAGCGAGGTGGCGGGCCGGCTCGCTGCCCAGGCCGGCGCCCACTATCTGGAGAAGCCGAAGGGCGGGCGCGGGCTCCTCCTCGGCGGCGTCGCCGGCGTCGCGCCCGGCAAGGTCGTCGTGATCGGCGGCGGGATCGTCGGCTACAACGCGGCCGTGATCGCGCTCGGGCTCGGCGCCCAGGTGACGATCCTCGAGCGCTCGGTCGACCGGATGCGCCACCTGGAGGAGATCCTGCACGGCCGCGTCAACCTCGTCATGTCGTCGACGCTCGAGATCGAGAGCTCGATCGCGAATGCGGACGTCGTGATCGGCGCGGTCCTGATTCCGGGGGCGCTCGCTCCGAAGCTGCTGACGCGCGAGATGGTCACGGGGATGAAGGAAGGCGCCGTCTTCTGCGACGTCGCGATCGACCAGGGTGGTTGCGCCGAGACCTCCCATGCGACAACGCACGACGACCCGGTCTACGTCGTCGACGGCGTCACGCACTATTGCGTCGCGAACATGCCAGGCGCGGTTCCCGTCACCTCGACGAAGGCGCTCACGAACGTGACGCTGCCCTATGTCGAGGCGATCGCGGATCACGGACTCGCGACCGCTGTCGCCCGCGACCCGGCGCTCGCGCGCGGGGTCAACGTGCTCGACGGTCGGATCACGTACGAAGCCGTCGCCGAAGCGCACAACCTCGACTTCGCGCCGCTGAACGACGTTCTGAGCGCGTCGGTCTAGATGGTTGATCGGAAAATTACGGCGGGCCGGATGACGGCCACGACACGGCGCCGGATCACCACCCTCGCGAACCGCACAGGCCCCCGGGCCTGCACGGCTCGCGAGTGCGGCGCCCAGCTTGGTCGTGACCGCCCCCGGCTGCGCGCCATTTCCGATCAACCATCTAGCGGCGGCGCGCCTGCTCAGACCAAGGGATTGACCCAGCGCAGTCCCGGAAAGCGGCCGAAGTCGTGATCGGCCGAGCACAGCTCGGCGCCATGCTCGATCGCGAGGGCGGCCAGATGTGCGTCGGTCACGAGGTTCCCCGCGCTGCCGACGTTGCGTAGCAGATCGCGGAGGACACGAGAGTGGCGCGGGGTGGGATCGACCACCGTCGTCACCGGCTGGGCCAGCCAACGGTCGACGTAGTCGAGAGCGTCGTCGGCGGAGAGCGGCGCACCCATGACTCCCGGGCTCGTGGTCAGGCGCACGAAGCCGAGAAGCACCACCCAGCTCAACGCGACTGTCTCGCCGCCCGAGAGCAGCGCGTTCCACCAGCGAAGAGCGACCTGGTGGGAGCTCGAGCTCCGGTCGACGGCGTAGAGCAGCAGGTTGAGATCGGGAAGCTTCACTTCCGCAGCTCGAGTCGACGGATCGTCTCGTCGTCCTCGAGCGCCGCGGCGAGCCGGAGAGCCTTCGTCAGGTCGAGCTCGGGGCGAGCACCGAGGTCACGCGTCTCCTCGCTATACGGACGACCCGAGCCGGAGGCCGTCTCGAGACCGGCGCGAAGGGCCGAGTTGATCGCCGACTTGAAGGAGATGCCACGCTCGCGAGCCAGCTCCTTGATCCGCACCGCGAGGTCCGGGTCGAGCGTGACGGTCGTACGCATCGGCGCATCATAGCATCACGCGGATGATGCGATGGTGCTTACGACTCGGCAGTCTTCTGCGCGTCGAGCTGCTTCTGGCTCTTCGACGGGCTCAGCTTGACCACGAGCCAGGTGATGGCGGCGGCCAGGCCGACGACGATGACCATGTAGATCGCCATCCCGATGAGACCGAAGACTGTGTCCATGCGCGCCGTAGACTAGCCGCATGCCGCGCGCGTGCGTCATCGTGCTAGACGCCGTCGGGGCGGGAGAGCTGCCCGACGCGGCCTCGTACGGCGACGAGGGGTCGAACACGATCGGAAACGTCGCCCGCGCCGTCGGCGGTCTCGACCTGCCCGCGCTCGAGGCGCTCGGGCTCGGCAACGCCCTCCCGCTCGAAGGCTGCCCGCCGCAACCGGGCGCGCCGGCGATCGCGGGCCGCCTCGTCGAGCGCTCGAAGGGAAAGGACACGACAACGGGCCACTGGGAGCTCGTCGGCGTGGTCACGCCGACCGCGATGCCGACCTATCCGCACGGGTTCCCGCACGACGTGATCGACCCGTTCATGAACCGCACCGCGCGCGGCGTGCTCGGCAACAAGCCGGCGTCCGGCACGGACATCATCGACGAGCTCGG
>JBPCJB010000193.1:0-7169 GCA_051005735.1 Gaiellaceae bacterium
CCTCCGCTAGACGCTGAGTCTTTGCCTCGTTGAGGTGAGCTTCTCGTTCGTCGAGCTCGGCGGCCCGAGCGTCGAGCTCGAGGGTACGTGCGTCCAGCGCCTCCGCTGGAACCGCCTCCTGACTCGAGGGATTCGGGTCGAGCGCTCCCTTCTCGGCCGCCCCCTCGTCGGCCGACTGCTTCTGCGCTTCGGCGAGCTCCAGCTCTCGCGAAGCAAGCGCTTCCCGAGCGGCAGCAAGCTCCGAGCGGAGCTCATCCACTGCCGCTTGCTCCCTCTCGTCACCGCGGGCTACGCGCGCCGATTGCGCCTCGGCGAGCCATGCGCCCACCGCCTTCAGCCGCGGGCCTTTCGCTGCGGCGAGCTCCTGCTCGCGCTTCGCCACCCGCGCGAGGGCGTGCTCCAGCTCGCGCTCGCGCTCCTGGACGTGTGCGACCCGGTCGGCGAGCGCACTCTTGAGCGACTCGAGCTCGGCGGCGGCCTCGAGCCGCGTTCGCTGCAGCGCCAGCCGCTCCGATTCGACATCGGAAGCCTCGCTTTGTCGGTCGAGCAGACCGCGGAACCGGCTCACGACCGGATCGTACTAGCCAATCCGGTCGAGCTAGGCCGCGCGGTCGAGCCTGTCCTCGGCCCGGGCGCGACGGACGATGTCCTCGCGCTCGCCGAACCTGATCCGAGCCCGCTCCGCGCGATGCCGATCCCACAGTGCCTGGAGCCGCGCGTCGATCTGCTTGATCTCCTGCCGCACGGTCTCGCTGAGTCCGCGCTCGCGTGCGCGCGAGAGCTCGGTGTAGAGCTCGGTTCGCTGCTCGCTCAGCCGCTCGATCTCTGCCTGGATCTCCGGAATCGTGTTCATGCTCGTGAAAACGCGATCGTCTCTCGCGTCATTCCCTCACGGATCGCGGCTGAACAGGAACGCAACAATCGCGGCCACGCCGACGATTCCCGCCGCAATGGCGACGAGCTCCAGCACGATCTCCATCAGTCGTAGCCGAGCTCGGCGATGCGATCCTCGTCGAAGCCGAAGTAGTGCGCGAGCTCGTGGAGAACCGTGATCCGGATCTCCTCCCGCAGCTCGACCGGATCGGGAAACTCCTCCTCCAACGGCCGTCGGTAGATCGCGATCCGATCCGGGAGCTGCCCGAAGTCGCCGCTGCCGCGCTCGGTCAGCGGGATTCCCTCGTAGAGGCCGAAGAGCTCGGGATCGTCCGGGTGAGAGTCCTCGATCACGACCGCGACGTTCACGAGCGCCCGCGCCAGCTCCGGCGGGAGGGAGTCGAGCGCGGTCCGCACCTCGTCCTCGAAGGCCATCAGTGAGTCGGGCGGAGCGGCGGCCGGACCTGGACGAGCTTGACCAGCAGGAAACCGAAGACGAACCCACCGACATGGGCGAAGAACGCGACGCCGCCGCCCTCCTCGGGGCTTTGGAGGGAGGCGCCGCCGGAGTAGAGCTGGAAGAGGAACCAGAGCCCGAGAAAGATGAGTGCCGGGATCTCGCGCAGGATGAAGAAGACGATCGTCAGCACCTTCGCACGGGGGAGGAGCAGCAGGTAGGCCCCGAGCACCGCCGACACGGCCCCGCTCGCGCCGAGATTCGGGATCGCGGCGTCGGCGTCCGTGCCGGTCATGAGCGTGACCACGGTCTGGAGCGCGGTCGCAGCGAAGCCGCCGGCGAGGTAGAAGGCGAGATAGCGCAGGTGGCCGAGCGCGTCCTCGATGTTGTTCCCGAAGATCCAGAGGAAGAGCATGTTGCCGAGCAGGTGCTCCCAGCCACCGTGCATGAACATCGAGGTGAGCGCGGTCAGGGGCCAGTCCCCGCCCGTGCGGACACACGAATCGACGACCTCGCACGGCTGGTAGGCGAGCTCGCGGACGGAGCCCTCGAGGTCGGGAAGCTGGTAGAGCACCCAGACGAGCACGTTGACGAGGATCAAGGCCCAGGTGACAATGGGACGCGATCGGGTCGGAACGTTGTCCCGGAGGGGCAGCACGGCGCGATGCTAACTGGCGCGGAGTAAGCTCAATCCCATGGCGCGGCTGACCGAGGCGATCAACGGCCAGATCGCGAACGAGTACGCCGCCTCGCAGCAGTATGTGGCGATCGCGGTGCACTACGACGCGCTGACGCTACCGCAGCTCGCCGCCCACTTCTACCGTCAGGCGGTCGAGGAGCGAAACCACGCGATGATGCTCGTCCAATACCTCCTCGACGCCGACGAGGACGTCATCGTGCCAGGGGTGGAGGCGCCGCAGGCCGGGTTCGGGGATGTCGTCGAGCCCGTTCGGCTGGCGCTCGAGCAGGAGAAGCGGGTGACCGCGCAGATTTCTGCGCTCGTGCAACTCGCCCGGGAGGAGACGGAGCTCGTGGCCGAGCAGTTCCTCCACTGGTTCCTGCAGGAGCAACGCGAGGAGGTCGCCTCGATGTCGGCGCTCCTCGCCGTCGCCGAGCGCTCGCGCGCCAACGTGATGCTGATCGAGGACTACCTGGCCCGCGAGGCCGGCGGCGCCGATGTGCTCGAGGCCGGCGCACCACCAGCCGCGGGTGGCGCGCTCTAGGCGAAGGACGGCAGCGCGGCCCGGATCTTGTCGGCGACCGCGTCAAGCTCGATCGGAGCGCCGGTCACGTCCTTCAGGAGCTCATCGGCGGTCGGCTGCTGGCCGAGCTCCCACAGCTCCTTGAGCAGAGAGCCCGCTTCGCGCCGAGCGAACCAGTCGCTCCCGTACTCCTCGCGCAGGAACGTCGCGAGCTGCGCCTCGAATGCCCACGAGCGCAGGTACGACGTGCAGTAGTAGCCGGAGTCGATGTCCGCGAGGTAGTCGGTGGGGCTCGGCTCGATCTTGACGGCATCCCCGAGCAGCTCGACGTATCGGCTTCGCATCGTGGTCGGATCGGTCGCCGCGTGGAACTCGATCTCGTAGAGCAGCTTCGCCGAGTAGCGGCGCACGAAGAAGAGCAGGTTGACCGCGGCCTCCGCCGCGAACTCTTGCGGCTTCGGGAAGCTGAGCATGCGAGTGAGCCAGCTCTGGTCGCCGACGAGATGCTCGAGCAGCATCGCCCAGCCCTCGGTGACGGCGTTGTCGCCGAGCCGCTTCTCCTCCATCTTCAGGTCGGGTGAGGTGAAAGCGAAGTGCTCGGTGTGCCCGGCCTCGTGGAAGAGCGCCCGCCAGTCGTCCGGGCCGCCCATCGGCTGGATCACGAGCATCACCTTGCCGGGCACCTCGATCGGCGCGCAGAACGCGCGCGGCGTCTTCGTCGGGCGGGCCTCGAGGTCGAGGTGGACGTTCGTCTGCGAATCGAGATCGATCCCGAGGCTGGCGAGCGTGCCGCGCAGCGCCGGCAGCATCCGATCGGCCGGGAATGCCGCGTCCCAACTCGAGCCGCGGAAGAAGCGGGCGAGGTCGTAGCGTTCCGCCTCGGCGAGACCGACGCCGACCTGCTCGCGGAGCGCCCCATTCATCGAGTCCTCGTAGAGCCGCTCGGTCTGGTCGAGGAACGCGCGGCACTGGGCTGCGAGTCCGTCGAGCTCGAGCTCCAGGCGGTCGCGGTAGAGGAGGTAGTAGTTCGGCGCGCCGAGCTCCGGGACGGCCCGTTGGGTCGTCTCGACGGCGTCGAGGTGAGGCGGGTTCAGCTCCGACTCGGTCAGCTCGTTCCGCAACGACTCGAGCCGCGCTCGGACGGACCGATCGGGCTCGTTCGCGATCGTCGGCTTCAGCATCCGGTAGCCGATCGTCTCGCCGTTGTGGGCGACCTCGAGTGTCGCCTCCAGCTCGGCGATCCGCTCCGCCTGCCCGCGCGTCAGCTCGCCGAGATAGCCCTCGCAGCCGAAGCGGAAGAGCTCGAGATTCGCGCGACCGTCGACCGCCGAGCCGACGCGCTTGACCGTCTCGAGGTCGGTCAGGTCTGCGTGCCGCTCGTAGATCGGGCGCAGCTCGAAGTCGGGCTTGTGCCCGGCGAAGTGGAGGTAGTACTCCTCGTCGAGCTCGGCGAGGAACCGATCGGCTCCGCTTCTGTAGTCGTCGAGCTCGCGCTCGCCGAGAGCCTCTGTCGTCATGCGACCTAGGATACGCGCCGTGCGCGAGTTCACCGTCACCACGCAGCGGCGCAGCCAACTCGTCGACATCACCGAGCGCGTCATTGCCGCCGCGGCCCCGCTCGACGGCGCCTCTGCCGCGCTCGTCTACGTCCCGCACACGACCGCCGGGTTGACGATCAACGAGCACGCCGATCCGGCGGTGGCACGCGATTTCGAGAGCGCGCTCGAGCGGATCGTCTCCGAGGAGTGGTCGTGGGAGCACGTCGAGGAGGGTGAGGAGAACGCGCCGACCCACATCCGCGCGGCCTTCATGGGCTCCGATGTGCTCGTCCCGGTACGTGACGGGAGGCTCGCGCTCGGCACCTGGCAGGGGATCTTCCTCTGCGAGTTCGACGGGCCGCGGGAGCGCTCGGTCTACGTGTCGATCCTCGGTTGAGCGAGAACCTGGCGTGATCGAAGTTACGGGGCTGAGCAAGCGATTCGGCAAGACGCGGGCGGTCAGGGAGCTGAGCTTTCGCGTCGAGCCCGGCACGATCACAGGCTTCCTCGGCCCGAATGGGGCCGGCAAGTCGACCACGCTGCGCTCGGTGCTCGGGCTCGTCCACCCAGACGCCGGCGGCGCGACCGTGCTCGGCGTCCCCTACCGCGAGCTCGACCGCCCGCTGCACCGCGTGGGGGCGGTGCTCGAGGCGAGCGAGGTGCATCCCGGCCGCTCCGGACGGAATCACCTGCGGGTGCTCGCCGCAGCGGCGGAGATCCCTCGTTCACGAGTCGAGGAGGTGCTCGCCCTGGTCGAGTTGAGCGCTGCGGCCAGACGCCGCGTCAAGGGCTACTCGCTCGGGATGCGGCAGCGGCTGGGGCTCGCGACGGCGCTCCTCGGCGATCCCGAGGTGCTCGTCCTCGACGAGCCCGCGAACGGCCTCGATCCGGCGGGCGTCAGGTGGCTGCGCGACCTGTTCCGCTCGCTGGCTGCGGAGGGCCGCACCATCCTCGTCTCGAGCCACGTACTGGCCGAAGTCGCGCAAACGGTCGACCGGGTCGTGATCATCCACCGCGGCGCACTTGTGCAACAGGCGTCCATCGCGGAGGTGCTCGCCAGCGCGCAAGGGGCTACGCGGGTGCGCAGCCCGGACGCGCGGAGGCTTCGCGAGCTCATCGCCGCCAAGGGAGGCGCGGTCAGCGACGTCGACGAGCGAACGCTCGCCGTCGACCTGCCGCCCGAGCGGGTCGGCGAGCTCGCTGCGGCGAACGGGATCGTCCTCCACGAGCTTGCGGTCGAGCGGGCCACTCTCGAGGAGGTCTTCCTCGAGCTGACCGGTGGTGAGACGACGCAATGACGGCATTGGTTCGCTCGGAGCTCCTGAAGGTGCGCACGATCCGCTCGTGGTGGGCGCACCTGATCGTGATCGTGGTATTCACCGGCCTCGCTGTGGCGGCGCAGATCGGAGCCGCCGACGACGGCGACCGCGGCACCGTCGACTTCCAGTCCGACCTCGTCGAGACTGCCGGGATCGCGCTGCTGCTGGCGATCATCGTCGGGATCACGATCGTCACCACCGAGTTTCGCTTCGGCACGGTGACCCCGACATTCCTCGTCGCGCCGGAGCGCGAGCTCGTGATCGCGGCGAAGGCGATTGCGGCGGTCGTGCTCGCGACCGGTCTCGCGCTCCTCTCGCTCCTCGTGGTTGCAGCGGTCGCCCTGCCTTGGCTCGCAAGCGTCGGCGCCGAGACGCATCTGCTCGAGGCTGGGATCGCTAGGGGCGCCGCTCGGCAGATTCTGTCGGTGGTGCTCTGGGCTCTGATGGGCGTCGCGATCGGCGCCGCCGTGCAAAGCCAGGTCGCGGCGCTCGTCGGGACTCTCGTCTGGATCTTCCTCGGCGAGACGCTCCTGATCGGCCTCGTCGGGCTGCTCGACCTCGACGGCGCCGCCGCCTACCTGCCTTTCCAGGCGCTCGATGCCGCCGACGGGCCCGGTGGCGGCGAGCTGCTCTCCTACTGGCCCGGCGTCGCGGTCTCGCTCGGCTGGGTTGCTCTGCTCGGCGCCGCGGGAACCGTCCGCACACTTCGCCGCGACATCACCTGAGCGCTACCCTCGGGCGATGGCCGCGCCGGTGAAGCTGCACGACGAGGTCGAGCTCTCGATCGATTCCCTCGCCTACGGCGGCAACGGGGTCGCTCGCCTGAACGGCTTCGTCGTCTTCGTTCGGCGCGGACTGCCCGGCGACCGGGTGAGGGCGCGCGTGACGAAGGTGAAGCGCGGCTTTGCGGAGGCGCTTGCGACCGAGGTGCTGGCGCCGTCCGCGCAACGCGTCGAGGCGCCGTGCGCCCACTATCCCGCCTGCGGCGGCTGTCGCTTCCAGGACCTCGACTACGCCGTCCAGGTAGCGGCGAAGGAGGCGCAGGTGCGCGACGCGCTCGTCCGAATCGGCGGCCTGCCAGACCCGCCGCTCGAGCCGATCCTGCCCGCGGCGTCGCCTTTCTTCTACCGGAACAAGCTCGAGTACTCGTTCACGCAGACGCCCTCGGGCCCTGCGCTCGGCTTCCACAGGGCGGGCCGCTGGGACGAGGTGCTCGAGGTGGAGAAGTGCTGGCTGACGACCGACCTCGGAAACGCGATCCGCAACGCCGTTCGCGACTGGGCGCGCGAGGAGGGGCTCGTCGCCTACGACCAGGCCGAGCACACCGGCTATCTCCGTCACCTCGTCCTCCGCGAGGGTCGGAACACGCGGCAGGTGCTGGCGATGCTCGTCACCCACAAGGGCGAGAAGTTCGAGCGCGACTACCTCGTCGAGGTGCTGCGCCGCTTCCCCGAGGTGCGCTCGATCCACTGGGCGATCAACGACGGCCAGGCCGAGGTGACGAATCTGCCCTCGACGCTCCTCTGGGGCGAGGACGCGATCGAGGAGGAGCTCCTCGGTCTGCGCTTCCGGATCCGGCCGAACGCGTTCCTGCAGACGAACACGGAGATGGCCGAGCAGCTCTACGCGCTCGCGATCGAGTACGCGGGCCTAACGGGGAGCGAGACGGTCTTCGACCTCTACTGCGGCACCGGCACGATCGGGCTCGCGATGGCGAAGGACGCGCTCAGCGTCTGGGGCGTCGAGATCTCCGAGGAGTCGGTGGCCTGCGCGCTCGAGA
>JBPCJB010000194.1:0-3807 GCA_051005735.1 Gaiellaceae bacterium
GGGAGGCGCGAGCAGCGCGCGACGAGATCGACGTTCGCCGAGCCGACGACGGTGATCCGCGGCGCGCTCACACGCCGATTCTCGTGCCGTAACGCTCCGCGAGCGCTGCCACATGGCGTGCACGGCGAAGGATTGCCTCGTCGACGAACGACCCGTCCGCGAGAGCGCTCGCTCCTGCTCCCCGAGCGAGCTGCTCGCGGGCTCGCGCGACCTCGGTCTCGGTCGGGAGGTATGCCTGCTCGATCACCGGCAGCTGATCCGGGTGGATCGCAGCTCGGCAGAGATGACCGAGCTCCCGCCCGCGCGCGCAGGAGAGGGCGAGCCCGTCGAGGTCACGGACGTGTGGGTAAACGGACTGAGGCGGTCTCGGCAGCCCGGCGGCAACGGCCGCGTTGACGATCCTGCTCCGAGCCCAGTCGAGACCCGCCTCGCCGGCGCCCGTCTCGGCTCGGAGGTCCGACTCTCCGAGCGAGATGCCCGCCACGCCGGGGGCCTGGGCGATCTCGTAGGCAGCCTCGACCCCGGCGGCGGACTCGACCAGGCAGTGAATCGGCAGTGGGAGCCGGGGGATTCCCGTGGGCTCCGCGACCTTCGGGATGTAGACGCCGGCCAGCGCGAGGCCGCCGACCGCTTCGAGGTCGGCATCGTCGCCCGGGTTGACGCGAACGTACGCAGGCTTCTCGCGCGGTCGACCAAGGAGCGTCGCGAGGTTGGCGCGCGCCTCGGCCTTGGCGCCCGGCGCGACCGCGTCCTCGAGGTCGACGATTACCGCGTGCGCGGCCGACGCGAACGCCTTCTCGACCCGATCCGGCCGGTCCGCAGGGACATAGAGCAGCGCCAGCGGCGGCAAGCTCATGCGATTCCCTCTGCCCGCAGCCTCGCGAGCTCCTCGGGATCGATTCCGGCTGCCGCCAGAATCTCGGCGGTGTCCGCGCCGTGGCGCCGGCCCGCCCAGCGGATCTCGCCCGGGGTCTGCGAGAGCCGAGCGATCACGTTCGTCATCTTCAACGGGCCGAGCTCGTCGTCCTCGACGGTAGCGATCGACCTGAGCGCGGCGAGCTGCGGATCGGCTACGAGGTCTCGGGCGTCGTAGACGGGGGCGATCGCCGCCTGCGCCGCCTCGAACACCGAAAGCACGTGATCCCGGTCGCGTTCGGCGATCCAGGCTGCGACCGCGCTGTCGATCTCGTCGACGTGCTCCGCGCGGCCGGCGCCGGTCGAGAACCACGGCTGGTCGACGAGGTCTGGGCGGCCCACGAGCCTCAGCACGCGCTCCGCGATGCTCTGCGCGCTGGCGGAGACCGCGACCCAGAAGCCGTCGGCGGTGCGGTAGACGTTGCGCGGAGCGTTCGAGCTCGATCGGTTCCCCGTCCGCTCCTGTAGCTCCCCGAGCGCGTCCCACGCCGTGATCTGCGGGCCGAGGAGCGAGAGCAGCGGCTCGACCAACGACAGGTCTACCACCTGACCCTTTCCGGTCGAGTCGCGCGCTCTGAGCGCGACCATGACGGCGAACGCTGTTGCGAGCGCAGCGACCCCGTCGGCGAGCGCGAGCGGCGGCAGCATTGGCGGCCCGTCCGGCTCCCCATTCAACGCCGCGAACCCGCTCATCGCCTCGGCGAGCGTGCCGAAGCCCGGACGGCTCGAATAGGGGCCGGTCTGGCCGAAGCCTGTGACGCGGGCGAGCACCAGACGCGGGTTGGCCGTCGAGAGCTCGTCCCAGCCGAGCCCCCAGCGCTCGAGGGTGCCGGGGCGGAAGTTCTCGAGCACGACGTCCGCGTCGGCCGCCAGCTTCAGGAAGAGCTCCGCCCCCTCCGGCTTCGAGAGGTCGAGCGTGACGAGCCGCTTGCTCCGAGCGAGCGCCTTGAACCACAGGCCGGCTCCGTCCTTGCTCGGGCCGTGGCCGCGCGCGGGATCGGCTCGAAGGGGGTGCTCGACCTTGACCACGTCGGCGCCGTAGTCGGCGAGGAACATCCCGGCAAGCGGGGCGGCGAAGAGCGTGGCCGCCTCGACCACGCGAATGCCGTGCAGAGCCGGCTCGCTCATTGCAAGCGGGCCGCGCGCACGTCGGCGACGAACCGCTCCCACCAGGGCTCGTCGTCCGCATGTTCGGCAGCCCACGCATCGATGATCGCCAGGTACCGGTCCCACACCTCCTCGGCGACTGCCTTGCGCTCGGCGGTGCTCGCGAACGCCGGCTCGAGGCGGCGCCGGCCGATCTGCGCATGCAAGACCTCGTCCGCCCAGTCGTAGTCCTGCACCTCGTTCCCGCCGTCGCGCGCCAGCTCCCACTCGGCTCTCTTCCCGGTCGTGCGAGGCATCAGACTCTGCTCGATCTTCCAGAGGATCAGGTGCGCCTCGAGCGGGGTGAACCGGCTGTTCAAGAGCTCCGAGAACTTCCGATCGAGCGGATAGCGGTAGAAGGGAACGTCGAGCGCGGTCGGGCCGACCTCGCCCATCATCGCGTGCCGAGCCTCGTCCCAGAGCTGCCGGGACATGTCGGCGTAGTAGGCCCACGGCTTTCCCTCGGCCCGGTAGATGATCGGCGCCATCATCTCGGGGACGTCCATCTCGAGCAGGCGCTTGTAAAGGAGCGCCAGCGCCCGCTCCTCGAGCGGGAGCGCGCTGTCGCGGTGGCGCTTGCCCACCTTGCCCGAGTTGTTCAGGCCGTCACGGAAGCGCGCGTCACGGCGCGGACGCGTGTCCATCTCGTAGCGCCCGCCGTCAGAGCGCGGCGGCGGCAGCTCCGACGCAGGGATGGGCTCGGTACCGGCGATTCCTCCCGCTGCAGCCAGGTAGGCGCGGACATGAGCTGCGAACGCGATCGCGTGCGGCGATTCACCGAAAACCGCCAGAGCCGCACCGCCCCACTCGAGCATCTCCTCCTGCTCGCGCGTGATCGTGCAAAGAAGCCGCCGGGTGGGATGGTCGAAGAGCGGGTTCAGCGCCGCCAGGTGGTCGCGAAGCGCAGTCAGGAGCTCCGCGCGGAGCACGCCGTAGACCGCAGCGAGGAGCTCGGCGGTCGAACGCGCGCGAATCGCCTCCGAGAATCCCCGTTCGAGCGCGTTGTCGGGCACACCGTCGAGGTGCAGCGGCGGCTCGCGCAGCTCCGCGACACGGCTCCGGATCGCCGTCGCGTGCTCGGCGTCGAGCCAGAGGTGCAGGCCGAGCGCGCACTTGACCTCCCACTCCGGTGTGCTCGTGAGGTGCGCGGTCGCTGTTTCATGGAGGCGCCGCAGCGCGTGGTTGTAGCGCTTCAGCAACGAGACCGTCTGGTCGATCGAGATTCCCGGCCGGAACGCCTCCTCGTAGCTGCAGATGCCGGCGAGCGGCGGGATGCCGCGATTGTCGGGCCTCGTCATCGCAGATCCACCGCCAGCCGGAACCCGATCCGCTCGGAGCGGGCGAGCCCGCCGCCGAGGAGGAGGAGCTTGAGCGAGTAGCTCGGCTCCTGCGGCCCGCCGTCGACATACCAGTCCGAGCCCTCTGCTCTCCAGTCGCAGCCGCCCTTCAGGATCGCGAAGCGCGTCCGGCCGTCCGAGTGCTCGCTCTCGGTCCAGTTCCAGACGCTTGGGCCCGAGAGGTCGAGCAGCCCAGCCTCGGCAGCGAGCTGCCACTCGTCCTCGGTAGGCAGCCGAGCGCCGACCGAGGCGGCGTACGCGCGCGCCGCCGCGAGGTCGAGGCCGGTCTCGATGCCGCGCACCGAGATCGCGAACTGCCCGCGCGGAGCCGGGCGCTCGACCTCGACGAAGTCGTGCAACCTCGGCGGCAGCGGCTTCCACTCCTCGACGTAGGGCGCCTCCCCGTAGG
>JBPCJB010000195.1:0-4634 GCA_051005735.1 Gaiellaceae bacterium
CGGCGACGCTGGGACGAGCGGGACGGGCCCGGGGCCGGACGCGCTCTGCGAGTCGCCGCTCTTCCGTGGCGCCTCCGCTCATGCCGTCGAGCAACGGCGCGACGCCTGCCTCGCGCGGCGGCTCGCCGCGCGCGACTGGCTCTTCCGCTCGGGTGAGCCTTCGGACAAGCTCTTCGTCGTGCTCTCGGGTCGGCTCCAGGCGGTCGATCCCGAGGGCCGTGTGCTGCGCGAGCTCGGGGCCGGGGCGGCGCTCGGCGAGCTGGGGCTCCTGACCGGATCGCCGCGCTCCGCGTCGGTCCGCGCGGTCCGCGACTCCCGCCTGCTCGAGATCGACGCGGAGCGGTTCGGGAGACTGGTGGAAGAGGATGTCGGCCTCGCCGCCTCGATCGCCCGCGAGCTCGCTCGGCAGCTCCAGGCGAGCGGCGGCCTCGACGTTCCGGATGTGCGCCCCTCGGTGTTCGCCGTCGTGCCGACCAGATCGGGCAGAGTTCACGAGCTCGTGCGCGAGCTGGAGGTCGCGCTCGGACGCTTCGGCTCGGTGGCGTCGCTGGCCGGCGAGCGGCTGGCGCCCGACGACTTCGCTTCCGTGCTCGACCGCGCCGAGCTCGGCTTCGACTACGTCCTGCTCGTCGACGGGGCGGGCTCGCAGTGGAGTGAATTCTGCCGCCGCCAGTGCGATCGTCTGCTCGTCGTCGTGGGCGACAAGCCGCCCGAACCCGACTGGGTCCGAGGAGTGGAGGAGTGCGAGCTGCTGTTCGTCGGCGCGGCCGACCAGGGGATCGCGCGCTGGCTCGAGGTGGCTGCACCGCGCGCGCATCACGTTGTCCCGTTGGGAGCGGGGTTCTCGGCGGGCGTGGCGCGGGTCGCGAGACGCCTTACGGGACGATCGCTCGGAATCGTCCTGTCGGGCGGCGGGGCTCGCGGTCTGGCCCACATCGGCGCTCTGGCGGCTCTTGCGGAGGCCGGCTTTGCCTTCGACCGGATCGGCGGCTGCAGCATGGGCTCGTTCATCGGCGCGATGGCCGCCATCGGCTACGAGGCGGAGGAGATCGGCTCGACCTGCTCGCAGGAGCTGATTCGCCGCTCGCCGTTCAACGACTACACGCTGCCGCGCGTCTCGCTGATCCGCGCGCGCAAAGCGGGCGCGATGCTCGAGCGCGTCTTCGGCTCAGCCCGGATCGAGGCGCTGGAGCGGCCGCTCTTCACCGTCAGCGCCGACCTGGTCTCGAGCCTCGTCGTCGTGCACAGGCGCGGCCTGATCGCAGAGGCGGTCGGTGCGAGCATGACGCTGCCCGGCCTCGTGCCGCCGCTGCAGCGCGCCGGCCGGCTGCTCGTCGATGGAGGCGTGCTCAACAACCTGCCGGTCGACCACATGGCCGAGACACACGAAGGCCCGATCGTCGCGGTCGACGTCGTCCGCCGGATCGACCACACGGGCGAGGCCGAGCCGGCGTTGCCGTCGATCACCGAGACGCTCGCCCGCGCAACCGTCCTCGGCTCGGTCGAGCGGGCGGAGCGCAACCGTGCGCTCGCGCTCGTGCTCGTGACTCCGGAGGTCCAGGCGATCGCGCTGCGAGAGTGGTCGGCGCTCGCCGCTGCGGTGGCTGCTGGCCGGCGCGCGACGGAGGAGGCGCTCGAATCCGGTGGAGCGGACGCCCTGCGTGACGCCCTGGGCGGATTCGCGTAGATTCGCACCGATGCTCCTCCGAAAGAACGCGAAGGTCGAGATGCTGCGGCGCGTGCCGCTCTTCGCGCAGTGCTCACGGAAGGAGCTCGACGAGATCGCGGGCGTGGCCGACGAGCTTCAGCTCGCCGACGGCCGCGAGCTCACCCGTGAAGGCGAGCGCGGCCGTGAGTTCTTCGTCGTGATCGACGGCGAGCTCGAGGTTCGACGCAAGACGAAGAAGATCGCGACGCTCGGAGGCGGCGACTTCGTCGGGGAGATGGCCCTGATCACAGGTCGGCCCCGAAACGCGACGGTGACGACGAAGGGAACGGTTCGCGCCCTCGTGATCACGGATCGGGTCTTCACCCGGCTGCTCCTCGGCTCTCCGACGATTCAGCTCAAGATCATGAGGGAGCTCGCTGAGCGGGTTCCCGATCCCGGCCACTGACGAGGCTCTTGTAGGAGCTTGGCGAAACGCCGCTAGCTCTCGTCCTCTCGCGCATCGAGCCGTTGCTCGAAGTGTCGCCGAAGCTTCTCGCCGTCGGCGAGCACGTCGAAGCGCGGCCGGCGCGGCGGCAGCTTGACGATCCGCACGTCCTGGCCGCGGGCGCCGTGGCAGCGATCGTAGGCGGCCGCTTCGTCGAGGGCGGGAAGCGCGGCGCGTCGACCGGGCAGGCGCATGCGGTACTGGTATCACGGCTGCGCTCCGAACGAGAAGACGACGGGGCCCGGAGGCCCCGCCGCCGCTTGGATGGGCTACCGCTCCGGGGAGAGACAGCGCCCGTTCCTCGCCGCGACATCTGTCCCGACGAAGGTGTGCAAAGACTCTTTGTATCGCCGCGATGGGGAGCATATCGCGTGCCGGCGAGACATTCAACGAAAAAGGCCCTCTGCTCGAGGACCTTCGGAGCTGCGGGACTAGGATTCGAACCTAGATAGCTGGCGCCAGAAGCCAGAGTCCTACCGTTAGACGATCCCGCAACGGCGGCTCATTTTAGCCACTACGTCTCGAGGTTGTAGACCTGCACGAGGCGCTTCTCGGCGTCGGTGTCGATGTGGGCGATCACCTCGACGTAGGGCTCGAGGCCGCTACCGCGGAGCTTCGCCTTCAGGAGCCCATCCACCTGGAAGAGCCCGGATGAGTTGTTCATCACGATCTCGATCATCACCGGCTTCTTCTCGCCGTCCTTGATCGAGACGTTGTCGATCGCGGCCGCGGAGAGCGAGTGCATCGAGACCCGGCCGCGCTCGAACGGGATCCGGGAGCGGCCTTCGGCCATGTCGAGCGCGTCGGCGACGCGGAGGATCCCGGCCTCGAGCGCGAGCGGCTGCCCGTCGGCGCGGTGGCTCGTGATCGCCTGGAGCACCTCCGAGATCACGACGGTGAGCTCGGGCTCCTCGTAGATCCCGGCGAGCAGCTCGCGCAGCTTCGGCGCCGCGAGGAAGAGGGAGAAGTCCTCGTGCCCGTGCCTGTGGACGGACATCCCGATGCAGTGGAGGAGCGCCGAGAGGGTGACGACGATCTCGGCGTCCTCGCGTTCGAGCCCGTAGTCCCGCACGACCGACGGCTCGATGCCGTGCTTGAAGAGCTGACGGAGGATCTTCAGGGCGATATTGGCGACGATCTGGATGTGCACCCAGGAGTGGTCGTTGATCTCCATCCGCACGACCGCGTTCACGTTCGAGACGTGCCACCAGCCCTTGAGCTGCTTGTCGGCCTCGACGCGCTCCATCAACCGGCGCAGCTTGCGGTTGCCGCGCACCGGCAGGTTGATGTGCATCTTCTCGACCGCCTGCGCGGGCGTCAGTCGCGTCTCGCGCAGCGCCTCGTCGGAGACGGGCTCGGCGATCCGCTCCTCGGTCTCCGGGTCGAGCGTCATCCCGAGAAGATACTTCCCGGTGCTATCGCGGTCGCGGAGCGAAGAGGTAGTGCGAGACGAGCCACTCGCGCCCGCCGCGGTAGCCCCAGAGCTCAGCGCACGCGAGGAAGAAGACGCGCCAGCTCGCGAGCCACGCCTCGGCTCGATCGGCGCCGTAGGCGTCCGCGAGTACGGCGAGTGCCTCGGCGCGGTTGCCGTCGAGCTTCTCGAGCCAGGCCTCGGCCGTGCGTGCGTAATGGGCGCCGCTCACGCGCCAGTGATCGCGGAGGGCGAGGTCGCGCTGGAAGTGGAGGAGCAGGTCGTCCGAGGGCATGTTCCCGGCGGTGAAGAACCTCCGCGCCATCCAGCCGTCGTCGTAGGCGTACGCGTGGAGGCGGTGGCTGAAGACGTGGACGAAGAAGAGGCCGGCCGGATCGAGCCAGCCGGCGATCCGGCCGAAGAGCCGCTCGTAGTTGCGGACGTGCTCGAGCATCTCCACCGAGACGATCCGGTCGAACCGCTCGCCGGGCGCCCACCCGTTCACGTCCGCGGTCACGAGCTCGAGGTTCGCCGGGGCGCGCGGCTCGAGGAACTCGCGCTGGACGGCCGAGTTCGAGACGGCGACGATCCGGGAGGCCGGATAGCGCTCGGCGAGCCAGAGGCCGAGCGAGCCCCAGCCGCAGCCGAGGTCGAGCACGGTCATTCCATCCTCGATCTGCGCGCGCTCGCAGGTCAGCGCCAGCATCCGCTCCTCCGCAGCCGCGAGTGTGTCGATGCCGGGCGCCCAGAGGCAGGAGCTGTATTTGAGCCGCGGGCCGAGCACCAGCTCGAAGAACTCGGCGGGCAGCTCGTAGTGCTGCTCGTTCGGCCGCTCCACCTGCTCGGCGATCGGCGCGGCGCGCAGACGCTCGACGAACTCGCGGGTCGCGTTCAGCCCCTTTCGCCGCTCGCGTGCGAGCCGGGTCGCCAGGTTCGCCCGGACCCCGAGCCGCAGGAGCGGATCCGGGACGCGCCCGGACTCGATCAGGCGGTCGACGAGCGCGGAAACCATGGGATGAAGACACTCGTCTCGCGCTGGTAGCGCCGGAAGTCGTCTCCCCGGCTGCGCA
>JBPCJB010000196.1:0-8392 GCA_051005735.1 Gaiellaceae bacterium
CTAGCGGGACGCGCGATCCAGTCCGGCCGGGCCACCCTACGGGGCGGCCCGGACCGTTCTGCCACTCAACGATCCCGGCGAGTACCGCCGGACTCCGCTACGAGTTCGGCGAGGAAACGACCGACGACCAAGGTGTAGGCGACCGGCGCCTCCGTATAGGACCGCGCGTGCACGGCCTTCCAGGCGGGGATCACGAGTCGGGTTCGCGCTCGTTCGGCACGCTTGTAGATCAGCTCGGAATGGCCGACGGGCGTGAAGCCGTCCTGGCGGGAGTGGACGAGGAGCACGGGCGCCAAGACGTCTCGGATCGCATCGGCCGGCGCCGCGTCCCGCGCGTCGAATCCGGCCCGCAGGCCCGAGACGAGGAGCGCTCCCGGTACGAAGACCTTGGCCCAGGCGCCGAACTGCTCCTCCGCCTGGACCCGGGCGATGTCGCCGAGGCTCGAGAACGACGAGTCGGAGACGACGAAGGCGAGCTCGGGCAACTCGGCCGCCGCCTGAATCGCCGTCGCCGCTCCATACGACCAACCGATCAGCCCGATCCGACTCTGCGGCAGCCGGGCTCGATCCGCGAGCCAATCGACCGCGAGCCGGAGGTCTCGCCGCTCGTGGGCGCCGAAGCTGAGCAGCGAGGGCGAGCTTTCGCCGTGGCCGCGCGCGTCGTAGAGGAGCAGATCACAGCCGCGTCGCCAGAAGATCGGCGTCGCGGCGACGACTTCGGCTCTGCCGCCGCCGAAGCCGTGGAGCATGATGACGGCGCACCGCGATTGGCGCGGATTTTCGAAGTACCAGGCTGCGAGGCTCACCCCGTCGCCGGGAACCGTCGTCAGCTGGGCCGCGGTAGGCCGTACTCCGCCACGTCGACCGCGCCGAGCGGCCTGAGATCCGGGGCGCTCAGGCGCTCCGAGAAGAGCACGGAGACTCCGGCGTAGAGCAGCAGCGCGAGCGTCGCCGCGACGAGCAGCGCCCGTCGGACGCGCCGCTCGCATCGCTCCTCAGCGCTCCACGTCGACGACCGTCACCTGGGTGACCTCGACCTCCGCCCGCGGATAGAGGAAGCCGTGCACGGCCGCTCCCACCGCCCCGCCGGCGAGCGGCCCGAGGAAGTAGACCCAGAGGTCGTCCCATTCGCCTCCGACGAGGGCCGGGCCGAACGAGCGCGCCGGATTCACCGAGGCGCCGCTGATCGGGATCGCAGCGAGGTGCACGGCGACGAGAGCGAGCGGGATTGCGAGGAGCGCCGTGCCGACCACGCGCTCGCTCCGGGACGAGTGGAGGATGACCGCGACGAAGATCGCCGTCAGGAGCACCTCGACCCAGAGCGCGTCCCACGCGGACGAGCCCGCGCCGACCGCGGTGACCGTGCCGGCCACATCGTCCCGGCCGAACGCGGCGAGGACGGCGAGCGACGCGAGCACGCCGCCGACGAGCTGGGCGATCCAGTAGCCGATGAGATCGCGGGACTCGAGGCGGCCGGAGAGGAACATGGCGAGAGAGACGGCCGGGTTGTAGTGACCGCCGGAAAGCTCGGCGAAGGCGTAGAGGCCGGCGAGGAGCGCGAGGCCGAAGCCGAGCGCGACCGGGACGAGAATCGGCTCCTCGAGCCTCACGGCCGAGAGAATGGCGAGCGAGCCGCCGAAGACGAGCGTGAACGTGCCGAGCAGCTCGGCGACGTACTTGCGGTAGTCGTTCATCGAACCTCCCGAGCGAGACGGCGTGATCGGAAGCGCGAGTCTCGCAGGCGCGTGCCGGTGCGCACAAGGTTGCACCCACGGATTCGACGGCCTGTCGAGCGTGGCCTAGGATCGTCTCGTCGCCCGGATCGCCGGTCTCGCCGTCCTCTCGCTCGCGCTCTCCGCCGCAGCCGCGGGAGCGCCGGACGCCACGCCGACCGTCCAGGTCGCGTTCCTCCAGGGCGAGCAGATCGGCTATGTCGAGCGATCGGGGACGTCGCTGGAAGCGGCGGTGCGCGCCTTGCTCGCCGGGCCGACGACGGCCGAGGCGAGGCGGGAGCTACGACGCAGATCCCGGCCGCAACGCCGCTGCGGTCGGTGATGGTCGCGGGCGGGGTGGCCACGATCGACCTCGGGGAGAGGTTCGCGACGGGAACGAACGTGGAGAGCCTCTCGGCGCGCGTCGCGCAGCTCGTCCTCACCGCAACCCGGTTCCCGAACGTCCGCTCCGTCCGGCTGCTCGTCAAGGGCGGGACGCCGCTCGGGCTCTTCCCCGGCATCGTCACGCGCTACCCGATCACGGCGAAGGCGGTCGCAGCGCCGAACGTCCCGCCGCCGACGACGCCCGCGCCGCCGCCCAGCGGCAGCGAGTCCGAGCAGATCCGCGCGTTGCAGCAGCGGCTCGAGGACCTCGGCTTCCTCACCCGTGCCGCCGTCGACGGGAAAGCCGGGCCGCGGACGACGTCTGCCGTGGTCGCGTTCCAGAAGTGGGCCGGCCTCGACCGCGACGGCGCCGCCGGGCCGGCCACGGTCGCCGCGCTCGCGAAGGCCGCGCGGCCGACGCCGATCGGCCGCGGCGCGGAGCACCGGATCGAGCTCCTGCTCGACCGCCAGCTCACGCCTGTGATCGACGGCGACCGGGTCACGCGGGTCCTCGACGTCTCGACCGGCAAGCCGGGCTTCGAGACCGTCACGGGCTCCTATCGGATCTCCCGGAAGGAAGAGCGTTCCTGGTCGGTTCCGTACAAGGTGTGGCTGCCGTGGGCGACCTACATCGTCGGCGGCTATGCGTTCCACGAGTACCCGGACGTGCCGCCGTATCCGGCCTCGCACGGCTGCGCTCGTGTTCCCGGCTGGGACGCGGCGTGGCTCTACCGCCAGATTCCCATCGGGACGCTCGTGACCGTGATCGGGCGTTCCCGATGAGGTCGTTCGTCGCAGCACTCGCGGTCGCGGCGATCCTGGTCGTCCCAGCCACCGCGGCCGCGCCGCCGACGAAGACGGCCGGCGAGCTCCGTGTCGGACTCTCGATGCCGAGCGCCGGCTTCCAGGTCGGGGCTGCCCGTGGCCGCGACGTCGTCCTCGCCAAGGGCTTCGAGATCGACCTGGCCCGCGAGCTCGCGAAGCGAATGGAGCTGAAACGGGTGCGCTTCGTCAACGAGGCGCTCTTCTCGACCCTCCTCGCCGCCGGACGCAAAGACTGGGACGTGGCGCTGGCCCAGATCTCCGTCACGCCCGCCCGGGCGAGCCGCGTCGACTTCTCCTCCCCGTATCTCGCGGCGGATCAGGGCGTGCTGATCCGGCTCGACCTGAAGCGGCCGACGTCGATCGCGGCCCTGCGATCGCTGCAGCTCTGCGCAGAGCGCGCGAGCACCGGGGGGGCAGCTCGTGCTCGACCGGATCAAGCCAACCAAGAAGGTGCGGCTTCTGGAGAACCCCTCGAAGCTCTCCTACGAGCTCTTTACCAAACGGTGCGACGCGATTGTCGCCGACGCTCCCGCGCTCGCGGTGCTGAGCCGGCAGGCGGCCGACCGGTACGGCCCGCTCGTGGGGCGGATCGCGACCAACGAGCGCTACGCGATCGCGCTGGAGCAGGGCAGTCCGCTGCGCGCCCGGCTGAACACGGCGCTGAAGGCGGTCACCTCCGACGGGACGCTCGAGCGCCTGCGCAAGCGCTGGCTCGGCACGGACACCGCGAAGCTGCCGCTGTTGCGCTAGCGGGCTGCGGGAGGGGTGAGCGCGCCGTCCAGCGCGACTTCGACCGCGTTCGCGCCGAAATCTGCGCGAGAGAGAGCTCGAATCGCCTCGACCGCCGTGCCGTCGCTGTCGAGCCGGGGCGCGCCGTCCGCCACGAGTCGCACCGGGACGAGCCGCCCCTCGAGCCAGCCCCCGTCGCCGTCGAGCGACACCTGGAGGATCCCGCTGATCCCGGAAGCGCCGGCGAGCGCGAGGTTCCGGTACGAGGAGAAGTTACCGAGGCTGTAGGCGACCAGCCGGCCGCGGTACCACTCGAGTCCGCGCAGGACATGGGGGCCGTGACCGACGACGAGATCGGCGCCGGCGTCGACAACGGCATGGGCGAACGCCCGTGAGTCGCCGCGCGCCTCGCCCGCGTAGTGCTCCGGCCCCGGCGGCACGTGCGTGGCCGCGTTTCCTTCGGCGCCCATGTGCATCGTCACGACGACGACGTCCGCGGTCGCGTCGGCGCGGCGCACGAGCCGTTTCGCCGCATCGAGATCGCGCAGATCCTGCGCCCACGGATAGGGGGCGAAGCCGAGGACGGCGACTCGAATCGAGCCGACCCGTTGGTAGGCGATCTCACCCGGACGGCCGGTGTGCCGCAGGCGGGCGTCCTCGAGAGCGTCGACGGATCTTGCTTGGCCCGTGGCCCCGTAGTCGAAGGAGTGGTTGTTGGCGAGGTTGAGCATCGTGAATCCTGCTTCGCGCAGCCGCAGGGCATACGAGGGCGGAGCGCGAAAGCTGAAGCAGCTCGTGCTTGCCGGCTCGCATTTCGATGCGCCGGTGTCGGTGAGGGCAGTCTCGAGGTTGCCGATGACGAGATCGCCACGGAGCACACGCTCGACGCCCGAAAAGAGGGACCGAGCCCCGTCGGGCGGCAGCTCGGGTGTCGATCCGAGCGTGATGTCGCCGGTTGCGGCGATCGTGACGTCGGGAGGAGGACGGACAGCGATCCCTTCCGAGCTCCCGATGAGCGAGGCAGCAGGCTCCGGGGCCATTGCCGCTCGGGTCGGAGCCGCGTCCGTCCGACCGCTCGCGAGCGAGAGCGCGACGACGGTCGCAAACGCCAGGAAGAAGCCGGCGCCGGCGAAGCGTGCTATGTGCCGCGGCGCTGGAGCGGCGGCGTCTCTCCCCGCGGGCATCTCCGCGGGCTACGACGCCGTTCCGCGCGTTCCTCCCGCAGCGGTCGGCAGAAAGCGGGCGCGGCCTACGATCGTGCCGCTAGCCTGACCGCGGAGCGGCATGGGCCCGGTGGCCCAACCGGTCTTCAAAGCCGGCGAGGTCGTGTAACCCACGGCTGGGTAGGTTCGACTCCTACGCCGCTCCGTCGTCGCGAATTCGCATGGCTGAGCGACAGCTGATGCTCCAACCCTCTTATTGTCAGTCCGCCTGCGTCAGTCAAAGTCCGCTGAGTTCGGAGGCCTACTGGCGCACGAATGGCGCACGAGAATGCAGGGCCGGGGCGGCCTCAAGCGAGCGTGTAGCCGACATCGACCGAGACGACGGCACCGTTGTGTGCAACGCGCCGTTCGAGCAGAGAAACGCGACTGTTGTCGCGACCTCCTCGGCCTAGATTCGGCGGCGATGTTCGCCTATTTCGAGCGAGCGAGGCCGGCGAAGTGAGCTAAGGGCCGTCGACTGTCTCGTTCGCGGCCAGGAAGGTGGAGGCGGCTGCTTCGCCGGCGGCGAAGCTCTTCTCCGCCAGCCAGCCGCCGTCGACCGTGAGCGAGACGCCGTTCACGTACGCGGACTGGTCGCTCGCGAGATAGAGAGCGGCGTCGGCGACGTCGGCGGCGACTCCGGCTCGCCCCTGGGGAACGATCGAGCGCAGACCCTCCTCGAAGGCGTCCTCGACGAAGTACTGCTCTGTCAGCGGTGTCCGGATCAGCCCGGGACAGATCGCGTTGACGCGGATCCCGGCGGGTCCGAGGTCGCGAGCCAGGCTCTTCGTCAGCCCGATCACCCCGTGCTTCGCCGCCGTGTAGGCCGGACGCCGCGCGAGCCCGATCAGGCCTCCGACGGACGAGATGTTCACGATCGCGCCGCCGCCGCCCTCGCGCATCCATCGTGCGGCGGCTTGGCAGAAGTAGAACGTGCCGCTCAGGTTGACGGCGATCACGTTGTCCCACTCGTCGGTCGGCATCGTGAAGACGTCGCCGATCTCGCGGACGCCGGCGCTGCAGACGAGCACGTCGATCCGGCCCTCGCGTGCGACAACCTGCTCGACCGCGCGCTCGACGTCCGCGGGCGATCGGACATCGCCACGGATCGCCACGTCGCCGGCCAGGTCGAAGCCGGTCACGTGGGCTCCCTCGCGCGCGAAACGATCCGCGATCTCACGACCGATGCCACTTCCAGCCCCTGTTACCAGCGCGACGCGATTCTCGAGCATCCCAGCCCTCCTCCGAAGTACGTTATCCCGATGAGCGCGACCGTCGTCGAACGGCCCGTCGACCGGCCTCCGCTCGTCGAGCAGTACCGCTTGATGGCGCTGATCCGCCGCTTCGAGGATCGCGCCGCCGAGCTCTTTCAGCAGGGCGTGATCTTCGGAACCGCGCACAGCTGCGTCGGGCAGGAGGCGATCGCCGTCGGCGCCGCCGGGGTGATGCGCGACACGGACTACCTCGTGGGCCACCACCGCTCGCACGGGCACCTGATCGCGGCCGGGGCCGACCTGCGCCGGATGATGGCCGAGATGTTCGGAAAGCGGACTGGTTACTGCAAGGGGCTCGGCGGCTCGATGCACATCGCCGACCTCTCGCTGCAGATCCTCGGGTGCAACGGGATCGTCGGAGCCGGGATTCCGCACGCATGCGGGGCGGCCCTCACCGCGAAGCTGCGCGGGACGGGACAGGCGGCGGTCGCCTTCTTCGGCGACGGCGCCGCCGGCCAGGGGGCGGTGCACGAGGGAATGAACCTCGCGGCGACCTGGGCGCTTCCGGTCGTCTTCATCTGCGAGAACAATCAGTTCGCACTCTCGGCCGACTGGCGGGCTCAGCGCGCAGTCGAAGACCTCGCCGACCGCGCCGCGGGCTACGGCATGCCCGGAGAGATCGTGGACGGGAACGACCTGCTCGCCGTCGAGGACTCGACCGCGCGTGCGCTCGCGCGGGCGCGAGCAGGCTCCGGGCCGACGCTCCTCGAGCTGAAGACGTTCCGGCGCATGCAGCACTCGATGCGCGCGAACCTGCCGGACGTGCGCGATCCCGTGCTCGTGGCCGAGTGGGAGGCGAAGGATCCCCTTCCCCGCCTGGAGCGACTCCTTCGAGAGCTCGGGGAGCTCGACGACCAGCGGGTCGACGATGTCGTGCACGACGTCGAGCGCACTGTCGAGCTCGCGATCGAGCTCGCCCTTGCCGACGAAGACGCGAGCGCCGATGACCTGCTTCCCGCCGCGCTCGCCCCGCTGCGGAGCTTCCCGGCACGGCCAGCGGAGACGACACGAAAGCTCGGCTTCGTCGCCGCCGTGCGGGAGGCACTCGAGCTGGAGCTCGAGGCCGACGCGAGCGTGATCGTGATCGGCGAGGACATCGGCAAGGTCGGAGGGCTGTTCCGCGCGACCGAGGGTCTCTACGAGCGCTACGGAGCCGAGCGGATTCGCGACACACCCTTGACCGAGAGCGGCTTTGTCGGCTGCGCCATCGGCGCCGCCCTCACAGGACTACGACCGGTGGTCGAGCTGCAGTTCTCCGACTTCGCGTGCGTCGCTTTCGATCAGATCGTCAATCAGGCGGCGAAGCTCCGGTTCATGATGGGCGGGTCGCCGAGCATCCCGCTCGTGATTCGAATGGTCTCGGGCGGAGGCGTGAGGCTCGGCGCGCAGCACTCCCAGAGCCTCGAGGCGCTCTTCGCGCACATTCCCGGGCTCGTCGTCGCGATGCCGTCGAACCCGTATGACGCGAAGGGCATGCTCTCGGCCGCGATCCGCGGCGACAACCCGGTTGTCTTCCTCGAGCAGAAGCTCCTCTTCTTCGGCGAGCCCATGCCTGTGCCGGAGGAGCGGTACGGAATCGAGCTCGGCGTCGGGCGCGTTGCACGAGAGGGATCGGACGTCACCGTCGTCGCCCTGGGCGCACAGGTACCTCACGCGCTTCGGGCAGCCAACGAGCTCGAGCACGACGGCGTCAGCGTCGAGGTCGTCGACCCGCGCACGCTGGTCCCCCTCGATGCCGTCCTGATCGCGGAGTCCGTCGCGAAGACGCATCGGCTCGTCATCGCGCACGAAGCCGTCCGGTTCTGTGGCTTCGGGTCCGAGATCGCTGCGCACGTCGCGGAGCATTGCTTCTGGGAGCTCGACGCGCCGGTCGTCCGCGTCGGCGCCGCCTCTCACCCGATTCCGTACCAGAAGGACCTCGAGCTGGCGACGCTGCCCGGTCCCGTGGAGATCATCGCAGCCGTGCGGTCGGTCGTCGCCGGCTGAGCATCCGACGGAGTTCTTCGTCGCGCTGCTCCCCGGGGGTCGAGGTTCCGGTGAACCGCGACGGGGCACACTGGCTCACACCGACCGAAGGAGCAGCCATGAGTACCGAGCCGTTGAGCGAGACCGAGATCGAGACTTTGCGAAAGGGGGCCACCGGCGCAGCCCTGCTCGTCGCCGTCAGCGACCGGGGCTTCTTCGACACCTTCAAGGAAGCGGGAGCGTTGGCGAAGCACCTCGCCTCCGCCAAGGGCAGCTCCGACAGCCCACTCGTCCGGCAGCT
>JBPCJB010000197.1:0-2514 GCA_051005735.1 Gaiellaceae bacterium
CGGCGGCGAGCCACGAGTCCTGCCCCTGGCGAAGCACCGCCACGGGGCGCTCAGGCACGACCGCAGCCGTCAGCGTGTGCGGAAACGCGCGGTCGAACGAGACCGACGCCACGGTTGGCACCGCCTCGACGGCCGCCTCGAGCTCGGCGAGATCGAGCCCAACAAGAGGTCGTCCCTCCGCGGCTGCGAGCGCAGCGCGAACCTGGGCGGAGACGTGCGGTGGCGCGTTCAGCACCTGGAGCTCGCGTACCGCGAACGCAGAGGTGCCGCGCGCGAGCCCGTAGGCTCCGGCCGCGGCGGCGATCAGCGCGAGCCCGGTGAGCAGGGAGCGGCCGGAGGGTGCGAGGCGGAAACGCCGGAAGGGAACCCCGCGGCGCGGAAAGGGCAGCACCGCCTCCTCCGGACGCGCGCGATGCTGCGATCCTCTCCCTTCGGCCACGGTGGCGACTTCGCCGCGCGCGCAACCGTTCCTACTCAGCTCGGCGGCTCGATCGGGCCGAGCAGCTCGACTTCGTGCTCGAGCTCGACTCCGAACCGCTCACGAGCGCGGCGGCGCGCTTCTCCCATCAGCGCGAGCGCGTCGGCGGTCGTGGCGCCGCCGGTGTTCTCGATGAAGTTCGCGTGCATCGGCGAGATCACGGCGCCGCCGATCCGGTGGCCCTTCAGTCCGCACGCCTCCAACATCTGGCCTGCTCCCAGCTCGTGCTCCGGGTTCTTGAAGACGCTTCCGAACGTGCGCTTGTTGGTCGGCTGGGTCGCCTTGCGGCGCGCGATCAGGTCGGCGACGTCGGCCTTGATCTCCGCGGGCGGGCGGGTCATCAGCCGATACTCGACTTCCGCGACCACCTGACCGTGCTCGAGGGTCGAGTGCCGGTAGGAGAGACCCAGCTCGGCGGGTGACAACCAACCGCTTCCCACAGCCGTGACGACCAGGGCGCGGATCAGGATCGCCGAACAGTCGCTCCCGTACGCGCCGGCGTTCATCCAGACGCCGCCGCCCGCCGTGCCGGGGATCGCGCACGCGAACTCGAGCCCGCCGAGGCCGGCGGCGCGCGCGTGGTGGAGGCAGACGCCGTTCGTGGCGCCGCCGCCCGCGCGGAGAGTCTCGCCGTCCGACGCGACCGCCGCGAGCTCTCCGCCGAGCCGGAGCACCAGCGCATCGACGCCCTCGTCCGCCGCGAGCATGTTCGAGCCGAGCCCGATCGTCGCGACCACCAGCTCGCGCTGGTGCGCCCAGCCGAGCGCCTGCTCTAGCTCCGCCAGGGTTGACGGGCGCGCGAACGCACGCGCCGGGCCGCCGGTGCCGATCGTCGTCAGCCGGGCGAGCGGCGCCGCATCCGCGATCGCGATCAGCGCGACTCCAGGATCAGCTTCGCGGCTCGATCGACGTCGCCGGCGCCGAGCGTCAGGACGAGGTCGCCCTCGCGTGCCCAGCGGCTCACGATCGCCGCGCCGTCCTCGACCGTCGGCGCCCAGCCCGCAAGCAGTCCCGGCCGGAGCGCGTCGAGCACGAGCTTCCCGCCCACGCCCTCGAGAGGCTGCTCACGCGCCTGATAGATCTCCGTCACGCAGACAGCATCCGCAGCCGAGAGCGCCGCGCCGAACTCCTGCACGAGGTGGCGCGTGCGCGAGTAGAGGTGCGGCTGGAAGAGGACGAGCACGCGCCCCTTCGTCCGCTCGCGGGCCGCCGCGATCGTCGCGGCGATCTCGGAGGGATGGTGCGCGTAGTCGTCGACTACGGTCACGCCGCCCCGCTCGCCGACGAGCTCGAAGCGACGATCCGCGCCGCGGAAGCGCGCGAGCACGGGCTCGCCGTCAGCCCGATCCACGCCCGCGAGCTCGAGCGCGGCCAGGGCCGCGGCCGCATTGCGCCGGTTGTGCTCACCGGGAATCGCGAGCTCGAAGGAGACGGGCTCCAGCTCCCAGCCGCGGACGACCCGCGGCACCTGCGCGAGCCAGCCCTCGAAGAGCTCCTCGAGCTCGGCCGCCGAGGCAAAGGTCGTGTGATGGTCGAGCTCGACGTTCGTGACGACCGCGATCTCCGGCCGCAGGCTCTCGATCGTCCGGTCCGACTCGTCTCCCTCGACCACGAGCCAGCCGTCGCCGGCGGCCGCGTTGCCGCCGAGCTGCGGGATCTCGCCCCCGATCAGGTAGGCCGGATCGAGCCCGAGCTCGGCGAGCACGAAGGCGATCATCCCGGCCGTCGTGGTCTTTCCATGCGCGCCGGAGACGACGATCGAGCGCTGGAGCGAGACGAGCTCCGCAAGGAACTCGGCCCGCGGCCGGCCCTGGACCTCATTCGCATACGCCGTCGAGACGACGGTCTCCCAACCTTCGCGCACGACCGGCGCCGGGCCGAGCTCGAGCTCGATCCCGTCCAGAGCGCGGAGATACGGAGTCTCGACCCGATCCCAGCCGCCGACCTCGGCGCCCCAAGCCCGCGCGAGGAAGGCGTAGGAGGAGAGGCCGGCGCCCCCGATCCCGACGAACCAGATCCGCCGGCCGTCGAGCGGC
>JBPCJB010000198.1:0-23924 GCA_051005735.1 Gaiellaceae bacterium
GCAACTGCCCGCCGACCTGGTCGAGCTGTTGGACGTGCCCGTGGGTGAACGAGCGAAGGAACGTGCCCAGTGTCGAGGGCGCCCGCACCCCGCCGAACAGTCGGGCCCTCCCCCCCCCCCCCCCTTCCCCCCCTCCCCTCTCCCCTCCTCCCCCTCCCCCCCCCCCCCCCCCCCCCTCCCCCCCCCCCCCCCCCCCCCCCCCCCCGCCGCCGCGCGACCCGCTGCTCGCAAGCGCGGTCTTCGCGTCGCTCGCCGTCACGGTGGGCTCGTTCTTCTTCGTGCAACCGCTGATCGACCTGGCGCGCGACGCGGCGTCGTCGCTCCCGTTCTAGCCGAGTAACAAACTGTTACTTAGCCCGGGCCGCGGCGCGAAGGGTTCGCGGTGCGGCCGTTGTCGCGGAGAGCAGCGCCTGGAGGGCGAAGACCGCGATGCAGACGACGACGCAGGTGGCGCCGATCGTGGGCGGCGGGCTGTTCTCCAGTAAAGGCGTCCGCACTGCCGCGCCGACGAGGATGAACGCCGCCGCAACGGCCGAGAGCCCGGCGAGAACCCGGTCGAGCGGCTCCGCCGCGCTGCCGTCGAGGACTGCGCCCAGCGCGGCGAGGGCGGCGAGCGAGCCGATCGGGACGGCGGCGACCAGGGCGTAATAGGCGAGCTCGTGGCCGCCGGCGGCGTCGGCCAGGGCAGCCGCGAGGACAAGGCCGACGGTGAGGAGGCGAAGCCTCATGGCGCGCATGTTCACCACCGGGTCGGACGGTCCTCTAGTCTCCGAGCATGGCGACCAACGGAACTCTCACCTGGCTCGGGCACGCGGCTTTCCGCCTCGACACCCCGGGCGGCAAGCGGCTCTACATCGACCCGTTCCTGACCGGCAACCCGAGCTGCCCGGAGGACGAGCAGGCGCCCGAGCGGATCGATGCGATTTACCTCACCCACGGACACTCAGACCACGTCGGCGACACGATCCGGCTCGTGCAGACGTTCGGCTGTCACCTCGTCGCCTCGATCGAGATTCGGGACTGGCTCGACGGGCAGGGCATCCCAAACGAGGGAGGCCACGACCCGAACAAGGGCGGCACCGTCGAGATCGACGGGATCAAGGTGACCCTGACGCATGCGCAGCACTCGTCGAGCGCGAACGATCTCACCTACCTCGGCGAGCCCTGCGGACTCGTCTTCGAGCTCGAGAACGGCTTCAAGATCTATTTCGCAGGCGACACGAACGTCTTCGGCGACATGGCGCTGATCGCTCGGATCTACGAGCCGGACCTCGTCGTCCTCCCGATCGGCGACCACTACACCATGGGCCCGCGCGAGGCCGCGTTCGCGCTCGAGCTGCTCGGCGCGAAGCGGTGCGTCCCCTCGCACTACGGCACGTTCCCGGTTCTCACCGGAACACCGGAGAAGGTTCGGGAGCAGGCAGGAGAGTTGGGACTCGACGTGACGATCGAGGCGCCCGAGCCGGGAGGGTCGATCGAGCTGTGAGGGAGCGCTGGTACGGGCGCACGGGTCGGCGGGTGCCGGAGCTCGCGCTCGATGGCTCGCTCGACGTGTCGGACGCGCTCGTCCTCGACGACGTCTCGGATCTGGCCGGGTTGCGGGGGGCGCACGAGGCCGGCAAGCCGGTCGTCGTGCGCGCGGCCTCCGCCGAGGACGTCCAGACAGCGCTCGCGCGACCCGAAGTGGCGTCGGTGCTCGTGCCGAACGAGGAGCTGCTCGCGCTCGACCTGACGGAGTTGACTTACGGGAGATGAACTCGTCTTGAAACAACACAAGCGCTCGTTCGCTCCACCGGTGAGCACGTACTCGATCGTGGCTTGCGACCTCGATGCCGGTCAGTGGGGGGTCGCGGTGCAATCGAAGTTCCTCGCCGTCGGCTCGGTGGTGCCGTGGGCGGAGTCGCACGTCGGCGCGGTCGCGACCCAGTCGTACGCGAACCCGCGCTACGGCCCCGACGGGCTCGCGCTGCTCCGCCAGGGGCTCGCCGCCGCCGAGGTGGTGCGCCGCCTGACGGAGGCGGACGGCGAGCGCGAGAGCCGCCAGCTCGGGATCGTCGACGCCGAGGGTCGCGGCGCCAGCTTCACGGGCTCTGACTGCCACAACTGGGCGGGCGGCCGAACCGGGAGAGGCTACGCGGCGCAGGGGAACATCTTGGTCTCGGCCGAGACCGTCGACGCGCTCGCCGAGACGTTCGAGACGTCGTCCGGGTCGCTCGCGGGGCGCCTCCTCGCGTGCCTCGCCGCCGCGCAGGCCGCCGGCGGAGACCGCCGCGGCCAGCAGTCGGCCTCGCTACTCATCGTCGAGCGCGACGGCGGCTACGCCGGGCTCTCCGACCTGGTGGTCGACCTCCGCGTCGACGACCATGAGCGCCCGATCGAGGAGCTGCGGCGGCTTCACGACCTCCATGACGCACTCTTCGGCAAGACGCCGCGCTCGGACTGGCTCCCGATGGACGACGAGCTGCGGGCGGAGCTGGCTGAGCGCCTCCGCACGCTCGGCTACGACAACCTCGCCGACTGGGCCGGCGTCGAGAACCTGGAGGAGCGCGTCGACGGCGAGGACGCGATCGATCCTGTCGTGCTGGAAGCGCTGAGGAGGAAATCGGGATGAAGGGCTGGGAGACCGCGAGATTCGACGAGATCGAGGAGCTGCCTGGGCCGGGCACGCTCCGCTGGACGCCGGTCCGCCGTCATTTCGGCATCCGAGCCTTCGGCGTCAACGCCTACACAGCGAGGGAGGCGGGTCAGGACGTCGTCGAGGAGCACACAGAGAGATCGAACGGGCACGAAGAGCTCTACGTCGTCATCGCGGGGCGCGCCCGCTTCACGCTCGACGGCGAGGAGATCGACGCCGGAGCGGGCACGCTCGTGTTTCTTCGCGATCCAACCATCCGCCGTGCGGCGGTCGCGCTCGAGGCGCCGACGACCGTGCTCGCGCTCGGCGGCAAGCCGGGTGAGGCGTACACGGTCTCTGGCTGGGAGTTCTGGTTCGAAGCCACCGCCAAGGGCGAGGCCGGCGACCACGAAGCGGCGATCGCGGCGATCGACGCCGGCTTCGAGCACCATCCCGAGCACCCGATGCTCTTCTACCAGCGCGCCTGCTGGGAGGCGCTCGCCGGCCGCTCAGACGCCGCGCTCGCAGACCTGAACCGCGCCGTCGAGCTCGGTGGCGACACGTTTCGCGAGTACGCGAGCGACGACGAGGATCTCGACTCGATCCGCGCCGATCCGAGGTTCCCGGCATGAGCGAGCGCTATGTGGTCAAGCGGCTCGACGAGATCGCGGGTTACGCCGATCCGTCCAAGGCGCAGTGGTTCCCGATCAGGGCCGACTTCGGGATAGCCGCCTTCGGAGTCAACGCCTGGCGCTCGGGCGAGGCGGGACAGGAGCTGATCGGCGAGCATGACGAGCTCGGCGACGACTCGACCGGACACGAGGAGCTCTATGTGGTGCTCTCGGGACGCGCCGGCTTCACCGTGGACGGAGTCCAGGTGGAGGCGCCGGCTGGGACGCTCGTCTTCGTGCGCGATCCGGCGACGAAGCGGGCAGCGGTCGCCGCCGAGGACGCAACGACAGTGCTCGTCGTCGGCGCAAGAAGCGGCGAGGCGTTCACTCCTTCGGGTTGGGAGGCGAGCGCGGAGGCGCTCCGTTACTGGACGACGAAGGAGTACGGCAAAGCAATCGAGCTCCTCGCGACGCGGCACGAGGAGCAGCCGGAGAACGCAACCGTCGTCTACAACCTCGCCTGCGCCGAGAGCCTCGACGGGCGGGTCGGCGACGCGCTCGCGCACCTCGAGCGGGCGATCGAGCTGCGCCCCTCGTTCCGCGAGGCAGCTCAGACCGACACCGATTTCGACGCGATCCGCGCCGATCCGCGCTTCCCCGCAGCAGCCGGCTAGGAGTCGCCAGGCAGGCGGAGACCCCCGGCGCGCTCGCGCAGCTCCGCCGCGAAGTGGGAGAACTCGGGCTTCGCCGCCACGAGCACGATGCCGTGCGCGAGGCCGACGAAGGAGGAGATCAGCCCTTCCAGGCCGAGCGCCAGCGCGAAGGCCTTGTGCGCCTGCTCGCCGCCGAAGGGGACGAGCTCCTCGGGCTGCGCCGCCCCGCGGATCACGTCGCCGTAGGTCACGGCGCCCATCGAGACGTCGACCACGATCGGCTCGCCCTCGGGGTTCGGGAGCCCGATCGCGAGCGGGGTCGTGCCGACGAGCGGTGCGCCGCCGTCGGGATGCGGTAGCCGCGCGGGAGAGGAGGCGGTGAGGGCGGCGACGAGGCCGGCCTCGGCGAGCCAGCGGACCCAGTAGCCGAGATGACCGGTCGGGAACGCATCCGCGGCGACCACCCGGACCGGCCACGGCTCGGACTCGGCCAGCTCCGAGCAGATCTCCGCGAGGACGAGATAGCCCAGCGCACCGCGCGATTCCCAGGAGTCGAAGCCCGGCAGGCTGGCCGCCTTCGCCGGTCTCGCTGCGGGATCGAGTTCCTGCGTCTCCAGCCACTCGATCCGCGCGTGGCCGTGGCCGAGCTTGCCGCGCCGCTCGGCGTCGTCGAAGTGGTCGAAGAGCGTCTCGACGGCGTCGGCGCCGAACCCGAGCGCCGCGAGGCGGCTCCGCGCCTCCTCAGGCCGCACGGCCCCCGCTCAGACGGCGATGCGCGGCCCAGACCGCGGCGCCCGCACCGAGGGCGAGCGGGATCCCGACGAGCGCGTGCCGCAGTCGCCGAACAACCGGGAACGCGAGCTCGCTGAACTCGAGTACCGGCCAGCCGCGTCGCGCCGCGATCCGCCGGAGCTTTCGGTCGGGATTGACGACGATCGGGTTGCCGACCGCTTCGAGGAAGGGCAGGTCGGTGTGGCTGTCCGAGTACGCGGTCGAGGCGGCGAGGTCGATTCCCTCTCGCTCGGCGAGCTCCCGCACGGCAGCGGCCTTGCCCTCACCGTGACAGGCGCGCAGCGAGACGCCGGTGTACATGCCGTCCTCGATCGCGCAGGTCGAGCCGAGCGCGCCGTCGAAGTCGAGCTCGCGCGCCAGCTCATCGACGATCTCCTGCAGGGTGGCCGAGACGATGTAGACCGGCTCCCCCCGCTCCTTGTGGCGCTGGCCGAGCTCGAGCGGATCGGAGTAGACGAGTGGCTTCAGCACCGGCTCCATCGCGCTCGCGACCATCCTCCGCAGATCGTCGACCCGGAACCCCTCGAGAATCATCATCCCCTCCTCGGAGGCCTTCCGCACGGCCTCCGCGCTGACGCCTCGGGCGACGAAGAGGAGCTGCCACGCGGCCGCCTTCGCGAACTGGCCGCGGCCGATCACCCCGTGCTCGCGGAACGAGCCGGCAAGCGCAAGTGCGCTCGAGCGCCGCAGCAGCGTCCGGTCGAGGTCGAAGAAGGCGGCTGGGCTGCCGGCGCCCTCGGTCACGTGAGCAACGTCAGCGGCTTCTGGATCGCACCCGGCCGCGGCACCGCGACGAGCTCCGCGATCGCGACGATCGCTCGCGCCGAGGCCGATTCGGGCCGCGACTCGACCACCGGCTCGCCCCTGTCACCGGCCTCGCGGAGCTCGATGTCGAGCGGGACCGAGCCGAGGAACGGCGTCTCGAGCTCCCGCGCGAGCAGCTCGCCGCCGCCGACGCCGAAGGTCTCGCCGGTCATGTTCTCGACGACGCCGACGAGGCGCTGGCCGGTCCGCTGCGCCATCACGGCAGCACGCGACGCGACCTCCTGGGCGAGCGGTTGCGGCGTCGTCACGAGCAGCACCTCGGCCCGCGGCAGCAGCTGCCCGAGCGAGATCGCCATGTCGCCGGTGCCGGGCGGCATGTCGATCACGATCACGTCGAGCTCGCCCCAGTGCACGTCCGAGAGAAACTGCTCGAGCGCGCGGTGGAGCATCGGCCCGCGCCACATCACTGGCCCGTTCTCGTCGAGGAAGTTGCCGATCGAGATGAACTTGAGCCGGCCGCGCACGGGCGGCACGATCATCTTGTCGACGACGATCGGCCGCTGGTTGATCCCGAGCAGGTGCGGAATCGAGTGGCCGTAGATGTCGGCGTCGATCAGCCCGACGCTCTTGCCCTGCGCGTCGAGCGCTGCGGCGAGGTTGACGGTGAGCGAGGACTTCCCGACGCCGCCCTTGCCGCTCGCAACCGCGAGTACGCGCGTGCGCGGATCGAGCGAGATCGACTTCTCGGGCCGGCCGCCGCGCAGCCGGGTCGAGAGCGCGGCCTTCTCCTCGGGGCTCATCACGTCGAAACGGAGCTCGACGCGGCGGACGCCCTCGAGCGTGCCGACGTGCTCGGCGACCTGCTCCTGGAAGGAGTTGCGGAGCGGACAGCCGGCGACGGTCAGCGCGATCGTCACCCTCACGTCCGGGCCGTCTAGCTCGATCTCGCGCACCATCTCGAGCTCGGTGACTGGCTTCTGGAGCTCCGGGTCGATCACGCGCTCGAGCGCGCGGAGGATCTCATCCCGGTCGACAGCCACGTTCAGAGGGTAGCTCCCAGAAGCGCCGTCGGGCGCAGCGCGTCCTGGGGGGGGGGCAAACCCCTCCCAGTCGTTGTTGAAGTAGACGTACGCAGGCACGCCGAGATCATCCAGAAGCTCGCCTTGACCGTGAAGATGAAGTGGTCCGGCGCCTGCTCGGTCCAGCAGTCGATGCGGACGTCCACGTTGCAGTGCTGTCCGCGTACCGTCTGCTGCATGCCCGACCTCCGCTCCGAGCTGCGCGCCTTCGCGCTCCGCCTCCCCGAGACGACGGAGGAGTTTCCGTGGGGCGATCGAGTGGCGAAGGTGCGGGGGAAGATCTTCGTCTTCCTCGGCGAGGCGCCGGCTGACACGGGCTCGATCACGGTCAAGCTCGACGAGGCGCACGACCACGCGCTCTCGATCGAGGGCGCCGAGCCGACCGGCTACGGGCTCGGCAAGGCCGGCTGGGTGACCGTGCCGGTGGCGGGCTTGCAGCTCGAGGTCTTGCGCGATTGGATCGAGGAGAGCTACCGGCTCGTGGCGCCGAAGCGAGTCGTCGCGGCGCTCGACGCCCGCGCCGGGTGATCTACGTCAGGGCGCGGGCCAACTTCGCACACAGGTCGGGCGTTCCCGCTGCGACCACCCTCGAGCGGCCGACGAGATCGAGCGGCGCCGCCTCGAACGGAGGCGCCTCGAACAGGTCGATCGCGAGGCCCACCTCGCGCACGAGGAGCTGCGCTGCCGCGATGTCGGCGGAGCGCGCCGGCTTCAACGAGCAAACGCCGTCGACACGGCCGGCGGCGAGGTGGCAGAGGGAGATCGCGAGCGAGCCCATGATCCGCAGCCGGTAGGCGATGCCGGCGACCGCGGCCGCCTTGTCGGCGACCTCGGCGGTCGTCGTCGCCTCGAAGGAGAGGATCTCGATCTCGTCCTTCGGTCGAACCGCGCCGAGAGGGCTGCCGTTCAACTGGGCGCCGCCGCCGCGCGTCGCCGTCCACTCCTCGCCCGAGCCGAAGTCGTAGACGTAGCCGAAGAGGACATCGCCCATCGTCGGCCCTTCCGCGACGGCGACCGAGAGCGAGAAGAAGGGGATGTCGCGCTTCGCGTTCAGCGAGCCGTCGATCGGATCCACGACGATGCGCCAGGGCCCGCCGGCGCCGTAGCTCGCTTCGCCGAGCTCCTCCGAGACGAGAGTGAATCCCTCGGTGACCTGGGCGAGCCGCGCGATCACCGCGGCCTCCGCCGCCGCGTCGATCGCGGTCGTGTCGTCGCCTCCTTCGCCCGTCTTCGCGACGGGCTCTCGCTCCACCCGCGTCGGTAGCGCAGCGAGTACGTCGCGAATGTCGGCGACCGAGTCTCGGCAGGCCTCGAGCCACGGGGTCACAGGGGGTGGAAGAGCAATCCGGAGAGCAGCTTGGGAAAGAAGTAGGTCGTCTTCTGGGGGAGGACCTCGCCTCGGCGCGCGAATGCGAAGACGTCCTCGATCCGCGTCGGTCGCATCAGGTAGGCGACCTCGCCCTCGCTCTCGAACACGCGCCGGAGCGCCTCGTCCGAGTCGGGCGTGTAGGCGATCCCGTCGTGGCCGAGCGTGTCGACGAGCTGGACATCGAGGAGCCCCGGCTCACCGCGAATGAGCGCGGCGCCCTCGCGCGTCACCTCGACGACCGAGGGATCTCGTGTTTCAGAAACACAAAGCTCTCTCAGCGCGGCCCTGGGATCCGCGATCTCCTTCCGCTCGCCCTCGAGCCGCTGCGGGTCGGCGAAGACGCGATGCGTGGGAAAGATCTCGAGCCCCAGATCCTCGGTCGAGACGAGTACGACCAGCATCTGAGCGCTCGCCGGGGTTCCCTCCTCCGCGTGGTAGGCGAGCGCCGTCTCGTAGCGATGATGGCCGTCGGCGATCAGCAACTGCTTGCCGTCGAACGCGCGCACGATCGTCGAATCGTCGAGCCGCCAGAGGCGCGCTCCCTCGACGGCGAGATCGGGCTCGCGCTCCGGCGCTTCGAACGGAGCAGGCCCGTCGTAGAGCAGGAGGATCGGCTCGAGGTGGATCCCTGTCGCGCGCAGGAGCCGCAACCGCCCCTCCTTCGGGCCGGCGTGCGTGCGCTCGTGCGGGAGCACGGTTCGCGTCTCGTAGGGCTCGACCTTCAGCGACGCCGCGAGCCCGCTCCGCCGCCGAGCGACCCCGTCCGGCCCGACGTAGTCCTGGACGAGGAACCAGACGGCCGGCGGCTCCTCCACGAGCACCCCGTCCGCGCGCCATCGTTGGAGTGTCCGCGCGGCCTCGGCTTCGGACCCGGGCAGGGTCAGGTGGACGACGTTGTGCGGGTGCGCGAGGTAGCGCAAGCGCTCCTCGGGCGAGATCACGTCGTAGGGAGGTGCGACGAGCGACTCCAGCGGGCCGGCCTTCCCGTCGTCGTAGCGGAGAGCGCGGAAGGGCTTGACAACCGCCACCGAGCGAGCCTAGCAACGGCCTAGACTCAACCCGATGAGCAGCATCTCGGAGCTCGCGGAGGATCGCGTCGTCGAGGGCGTCTACGCGGTCGCGCGCAAGCAACGGCTCCGGACGAAGAAGGGCGCCTCGTATCTCTCGCTCGAGCTCGTCGACCGGACAGGGCGAATCGAGGCCCGCGTCTGGAACGACGTCGAGCTCCTCGACGGGCGCTTCGCAGAGGGCGATGCGGTGCGGGTGCTGGGTCGCGTCTCGAAGTTCGGGGAGCGGCTCCAGCTCGACATTCGCTCGGTCGAGACGGCCGAGGCCGATCCGGTCGAGCTGACGCCGTCGTTGCGACGCGACGCCGACGAACTCGACGGCTTCCTCGAGTTCCTCGCGGCCGAGATCTCGCACCCAGGGCTGGCGGCGCTCGTGCGGCGCTTCACCGGCGATGATCGGCTCCGGACCTCGCTACGGACGCTGCCGGCGGCCGAGACGCACCATTCCTACGCTGGCGGCCTCCTCGAGCACACGGTCGGCGTCGCGACTCTCGTGCGCGAGACGGCTCAGCTCCATCCCCGTCTTCGGGCCGATCTGCTCCTCGCCGCCGCGCTCTTGCACGACATCGGCCGCGTGCGCGAGCTCGGCCGGGCGCCCGCGTTCCGGCAGACCGAGGAGGGGCGGCTGCTCGGCCACGTCCATCTCGGCCTGCGCCTGATCGAGGAACGCGCCGAGGCGCTCGATGCGGCCCCGCGAGCCGAGTTGCTCCACGCCGTCGCTTCCCATCACGACCGCGCCGCAACTCGCACGGCCGAGGCCGCGGTGCTCTACCACGCGAACCAGCTCGACGCCGTGGCCACCACGCGGCCCGTCGGCGACTGACCCCGGATGGCCGCGATCCTCCTCGCCCTCGGCGCCAGCCTGTCCTACGGCGTCGGCGACTTCCTCGGCGGACTGACCTCCCGGCGCGCGCACGTGCTCGCGGTGCTGCTCCTCTCGCAGGCCGCGGGTGCGGTCGCCGTCGCGGTGTGGGTTGCCGTCGCGAGGGAGCCGTTTCTCGGCGCCGGGGCAGCGCTGGCCGCAGTCGCGGCCGGGCTCTGCGGCGTCGTGGGGCTCGCCGGGCTCTACCGAGGGATGGCGATCGGCGCCATGGGTGTCGTCGCGCCGATCTCTGCCGTCGCGGCGGCCATCCCGTTCACCGTTGGGATCGCCCGCGGCGAGCGGCCCTCCCTTTTCCAGGTCGCCGGCGCGCTCGTTGCGCTGGCGGGCCTGGCCCTCGTCTCGCGCACGAGCGGCGAGCTCGGGACAGGCATCGCGGCGGGAGTCGGGCTCGCGCTCCTCGCAGCGCTCGGCTTCGGCTTCTACTTCGTCTTCCTCGATATCGCCGCAGACGACAGCGCTCCCTGGGCGGTGCTCGTGGCCCGGCTCGCCTCGACGACGCTCTCGTTGGCCGCCGCGCTCGCGGTCGGAGTGGCGGTCGCGCTCCCACGTCGCCTACTGGTGGCAGCACTCGCCGTCGGCGCCTGCGACGTGGGCGCCAACGTGCTCTTCGCGCTCGCGACGACGCGCGGCCTCGTCAGCGTCGTCTCGGTGCTCACGTCGCTCTACCCCGCGATCACGGTTGCGCTCGCGGCGCTGCTCCTGCGCGAGCGCCTCGGCCGCGTGCAGCTCGCAGGCGCCGTGGCCGTGCTGGCCGGCGCCGCCCTCCTCGCAGCCGGCTGAGAAGTGGCAGCCCGCGCTCGGCGCGTCAGCGTGAGCTGACAGGGACAGTCCCTGTCAGCGACGGCTGACACCATCGCGTCGGCGGCGATTCGGCAGAACCGCTTGCCGGCGGCGCTGGCGACGAGCAGTCGGCGATCGCAGCGTCAGCGTAGGTTGACAGGGACAGTCCCTGTCAGCGACGGCTGACGTGGCCGCAGCGGACACTTTCGCCGGCGCAGCGTTCGCGCGACGATGTCTCCGCCGATGAGCACTGCCGCCAACGAGCTCTACTACCCCCAGTGGCTCGAGGACGTGACGGCCCTGCGCGAGATCCTCGAGCGCGTCGAAGCCGAGCTCGTGAGCGAGGCACGTGCCGACGGGCGCTCGTGGCTCGAGATCGGGCTAGCGCTCGGCGTCACGCGGCAGTCCGTTCACCGCAAGCACGCGACGCGGGTGCGGGCTGAGAGGGCAGCGTCGCCTACACATTGAATCGAATGTTCAGCACGTCGCCGTCGCGGATCTCGTACGTCTTCCCCTCGAGCCGCTGCGTCCCGCGCCGGGCCGCCTCCGCGTGCGAGCCGGCGTCGAGCAGGTCGCCAGCGGTGATCGTCTCCGCCCGGATGAACCCCCGCGCGATGTCCGAGTGGATCGTCGCGGCCGCGTCGAGTGCGGACTCTCCGCGGCGCAGCGTCCACGCGCGCGTCTCCTTCTCACCGGCCGTGAAGAACGTGATCAGGCCGAGCGCCTCGGAAAGCCGCCGCACGACCTCGTCGAGCGCCGACGGCCCCTCGCGGTAGGCGGCCGCCTCCTCCTCGGGCAGCTCCGCCAGCTCGGCCTCGAGCTGGAGGTCGATCCCCGCCGGCCCGTTCACGATCGAGATCAGCGGCTTCGTCGTCAGCGGCTCGAGCTCGCCAGGCAGCGCACCCGGGAAGTCGCGCAGGGTATGGCCGGCATCGAGGTGAGCGAGCAGCGCCGTCAGCACCTCCACCTCCTTCCGCAGCGCAAGATCGCCGGACTTCGCCTGCTTCTCGACGCGCTCGAGCCGACGCTCGACGTGATCGCGGTCTGCGACCAGCAGCTCGAGCTCGAGCGTCTCGAGATCGGCGGCCGGATCGCCGCCCGGCGTGAACCCGTCGGCCACGGCGAGCACCGCATCCACCTGGCGCAGGCCGCCGAGAAGCGCCGGACCTGTTCCGGGCACGTCGACGACGCGAATCGTCGCCGGCGTCACCTTCCGCGCGCCGACGAGCGCGGCGAGCTTCCCAAGGCGCTCGTCCGCGATCGTCGCCATCCCGACGTTCTCCTTGCCGAAGCCAGCCCCGCTCGTCCTCGTCAGCGCCGTGAAGAGCGTCGTCTTCCCGGACCCCGGAAGCCCGACGATCCCGACCTCCAGGGCCATCTAGGACTCGTCGGCCGCAGCGGCGAGCTGCCGCTGCAACGATCCGAGCGCCCGGTGCTGGAGGCTCTTGACAGCGCCCTCCGTCTTGTCGAGGATCGTCGCCGCCTCGCCGTTCGAGAAGTTGAACACGAACTTTAGCGTCAGCACCTGCTGCTGCTCGTGCGAGAGCGACTCGATCAGGTCGAGCATCGACTGCCGGCCGATCGACTGAAAGGCCTCGTCCTCGGCCGAGCGCTCCTCGGAGTCTCGCGGCTCGGGGACGTCCTCCTCCGGTTGCCAGCGGCGGTTGGCGCGAAAGTGATCCATCGAGAGGTTGTGCGCAATCCGGAAGAGCCAGGCCGAGAAGGGCGCCGCCTGGAAGCGGAACCGGCCGATCGATTCGAGCATCCGCAAAAAGGTCTGCGTCGTCAGGTCCTCCGCGTCGTGTCGGTTGCCGACGGTCAGGTGGAGATAGCTGTAGATCCGGTCGAAATGGATCAGGTAGAGCTCCTCGAGCGCCGCCCGCTCGCCCCGCTGCGCGCGCTCGACCAGCTTGCGGACCTCGGCTCCGGAAGGATTCTTCTGCGCGATCTCCGCCACGAGCCTCGTCTTTCCGGCCCGCTAGATCCCGAATCCGACGCGGGACTCGCGCGCGTAGCGCTTGACCCAGACGAGCTTGCCCAGAGCGATGGTGTAACGACCCTCGGTTGCGTCGAGGACGTACGTCTGATCGTTCCCGGCCGCGAGCACGCGCTCGAGCTCGTCTGCGCCGGCGACGGTGACGATCGCCCCCATGACCTGACCGCCGTCGAAGGCAATCTCGATGCGAACCGAATCAGCCAACTGAAACCACCTCCGAGAGGACGCCGTGGACGGCGTCGGGATGGACGAATGCGACCTGGAGCCCGAAGAGCCCGGGACGCGGCTCGCGGTCGATCAACTCGGCGCCGGCGCCCTCGAGCTCACCGAGCGCGGCCCGCACGTCGTCGACCCCGTAGGCGACATGGTGCATACCGGGGCCGCGATTCGCGAGGAACCGCCCGACGGGGGTGTCCTCGCCGAGCGGCGCGAGCAACTCGACCCGGCCGGAGCCGACCAGTACCGCGGCGGCTTCGACGCCCTGCTCGGCCACGGTGTTCCGATGCTCGAGCTCGCCGCCGAAGAGCCGCACGTACGTTGCGAGCGCCTCGTCGAGGTCGGAGACTGCGACGCCGAGGTGATGGATACCGCGAGCGCGCACAAGCGCGATCCTAGTGCTAGGAGGGTTTGGCGGAACGTCCCTCGTCGGCGGGGTGCGATGCTCGTTCCGAGGCAAGGACGCAGGGAGAGCCGATAGCCGAAGCTATCGGCGCGACTGAGGACGCCGCATCGGGGCGAGCAGCGCGGCCCGACGGCTCAGGGCGGCGTTTCACCAAGCCCCCCTAGGGAAGCACCCTGACCGTGCCGATCGTCTCCGAGGCGCGCGACTCGGGCTCGAGCTCGTGCAGGAGCTCGCGAAGCTCGTGCCGGTCGAGTGTCTCTTGCTCGAGCAGCGCTGCCACAAGCCGGTCGAGCATCGGGCGGTGCTTGGCGAGCAGCCGCTGCGCCTCCTCGTAGGCCTCGTCGGTGAGCAGGGCCTGCTCCGAGTCACGCATCCGCTTCGTCTCCTCCGAGAGCGCGTAGTTGTCCGCGCGCATCGTCCGGGCCGAGGCGAGCGAGGACATCCCGTAGTCGAACACCATCGCGCGGGCGATCTCCGTCACCTTCTCGAGATCGGAAGCGGCGCCGTTCGTGACCCGACCGAAGACGAGCTGCTCCGCTGCGCGGCCGCCAAGCGCGATCTTCATCACGTCGAGCAACTCCTCTTTCGTGTGCAGATAGCGATCCTCCGTCGGCAGGTAGTAGGCATAGCCGAGCGCGTCGCCGCGCGCGACGATCGTCACCTTCTGGATCGGGAGCAGATCGCCCATCAGGTGCGCGAGCAGGACGTGCCCCGACTCGTGGAACGCCAGGATCCGCTTCTCCTTGTCGGAGACGACGCGGCGCTGCTGGAGCCCGGCGACGACTCGCTCCAACGCGTCCTCGAAGTCCTCGAGCTCGATCGTGTCGGCCTCGCGCCGGCCGGCGAAGATCGCGGCCTCGTTGCAGATGTTCGCGAGCTCGGCGCCGGTGAGGCCCGCAGTCTGGCGGGCGACGATGCCGAGGTCGACGCCGGCCGCGAGCGGCTTCCCACGCGTGTGGACGCGCAGGATCTCCTCCCGGCCGATGAGGTCGGGCGGGGAGACCAGCACCTGGCGGTCGAACCGCCCGGGCCGCCGCAACGCCGGATCGAGATCCTGCAACCGGTTCGACGCGCCCATCACGACGACCTGCGCCGCCTCGTCGAAGCCGTCGAGCTCGACGAGGAGCTGGTTCAGGGTCTGGTCGTGCTCCCGGTTGAAGCCGTTGCCTCCGCGCGCCGCGCCGACTGCGTCGAGCTCGTCGATGAAGATGATCGCGGGCGCGTTCTTGCGGGCCTCCAGGAAGAGCTTGCGGATCCGCGATGCGCCGACCCCCGCGAACATCTCCACGAAGGCCGAGGCGCTCTGGGAGTAGAACTTCGCCCCGGACTCGTGCGCGACGGCCTTCGCAAGGAGGGTCTTGCCGGTTCCGGGCGGCCCGTAGAGGAGCATCCCCTTGGGAACGCGCGCCCCGAGCCGCTGAAAGCGCTTCGGGTACTTGAGAAAGTCGACGACCTCTTGGAGCTCCGCCTTCGCCTCCTCGACGCCCGCGACATCGGCCCAGGTGACGGACGAGCTCGAGTCGGAGACGATCGCCTGCGTCTTCACCCGAGGCATGTACTGGAGCGAACGCCAGATCAGGTAGATCAAGAGACCGAAGAAGATGAGCGGCAACCACGTCAACGCCGCGGCGCCGAGGGCGTTGAGCATCTCTCCGAGGTTCGGCATCGGTCCCCTATCGGCAGCCTCCTACGAAGGCTGAAGCACTGCCACGATCGCGGCCTCGTGGGGCGAGAGCTGCACCTCGATCGCGGCGAGACGGGGATGCCTCAGCCAGAGCTCACGGACGGGATCGGTGCCTTCGCGTCCCGGAGTCAGGTTGTCCAGGACGAGCGTTCCGCCCGGCGCGAGCAGATCGAGGAGGGCCGGACTCGTCTTCGTCGCCTGGCCGCCGCCGTCCGCGAAGAGGAGGTCGAATGGCGCCTCAGCGGGCAAGACGTCCGCCCAGTCGCCCTGGAGGACGCGCGCGTGCTCGTCTCCGGCCAGTAGCTCGGCCGCCGCGGCTGCGCGCTTCGAATCGGGCTCGACCGTGAGGAACGGCGTCTCGGGAGTCAGCGCCGAGAGGATCCAGGCCGAGCCGACTCCGCAGCCCGTGCCGATCTCGGCGACGCGGGTGCGTCCGCGCTGGCCGGCGAGCACCCGGAGCAGTCTGCCGGCCTCGGCGCTACAGGACTTCTCGAAGCCGCTCCGCTCGGCGAGCGCGAGGGCTCGCTGCACGAGCGGTGGAACCACGGCTGCAACACTAGCGCCGTGTTCGAGCCTCTCCCGCTTCCTCCCCACTGGACGCCCGAGCGCGCCGGCGAGGTTTGGCGCGTCGACTACGCGGGCCGCTTCGAAGACGGCACGCGCTGGCGCGAGCAGCACGCGCTCGTTGGCGCTGCGGCGGATCGCTTCCGGATCGCGCTCGTCGTCGTCGACGTCCAGAACACGTTCTGCACGCCCGGCTTCGAGCTCTTCGTCGGCGGCCGCTCGGGAACGGGCGCGCTCGACGACTCGCGCCGACTCTGCGAGTTCGTCTACCGGAACCTCGGCGCGATCACGCAGGTGTTCCCCACCCTCGACACGCATCAGGCGCTCCAGATCTTCCACCGGGTGCTGCTCCTCGACGAGCGCGGTCGCCACCCCGAGCCGTTCACGCAGGTCACGGCGGACGACGTGAACTCCGGCCGCTGGCGGGTCAATCCGGCCGCGGCGGACGGGCTCGGTCTCGACGCGAGCTACGCCGAGGAGCACCTCCGCTACTACACGCGGATGCTCGAGGAAGGGGACAAGTTCGGCCTCACCGTCTGGCCGTTCCATGCGCTGCAGGGCGGGATCGGCCACGCGCTCGTCTCGGTGGTCGACGAGGCGCTCTTCTTCCACACGATCGCGCGGTATGCGCCGGCCGGCTATCAGCCGAAGGGCGACAACCCGCTCACAGAGCACTACTCGATGCTCGGGCCGGAGGTGGAGGCCGACCGCGACGGCGAGCCGCTCGGTCGCCGCAACCAGCCGCTGATCGAGGAGCTCCTGCGCTTCGACGCGGTCGTGATCGCCGGCCAGGCGAAGAGCCACTGCGTCGCCTGGACGATCCAGGACCTCCTCGACGATCCGACCGTCCAAGGCCGCCAGCTGGAGGAGAAGGTCTACCTGCTCGAGGACTGCACCTCGTCGGTCGTCGTCCCGGACGTGATCGACCACTCGGACGACGCGGACGCAGCGTTCGCCCGCTTCGCCGAGGCAGGCGCCCATATCGTCCGCTCGACGGAGCCGCTGGCCGAGTGGCCGGGCTGCGTCGGGGACGCTCTGCGCGGCTAACCGGCTCCTCTCGAGCGCAAGCTCCTGCTGGATCGCGCAGGCGATAGCACTAGCTAGCCGGGGTAGGGCACGGGCATGTCGCTGACCGGTGTGATCTCGCAGGTCGTCACGCCTGCTCCCGGCTTGAGGAACGCTTGCAGGTGGGCGATGTCGTCGGTTTCGACGACGAGGTACGTCGTGTGTTGCGGAAAGGCGAGCCAGTAGCCGCGAATCTCGACGTCCTTCGACTCACCGTCGAAGAGCGACCGCGAGCCACCCTGCCCGTATGGACAGTCCTGAGGTGCGTGCGACTGCTTGATGTGGAAGAGCATCCAATTCCTCCCGTTCCATGACGGCCTGCCGCGACCGGGCGACGCGCGGTGTGGAGGCAATCTACGGGTGCGACGCCCGCAGCCTCGCATCGTCGAATCGAAGGACGCTCGGGGCGGCCAGCCACTTGCTCGAACAACCGTCTCCCGCGCGGGCTGGCCGTCTCGGGGCTCCGATGTGCCTACGACGAAACGAGCTCGAGGCGCTCGTTCGGGCGCCAGCGGCGACCGACCTTCGCAGACGGTCGCCCATCGCTCATCACGATGTCGCCGGTGAAGTCGTTCTGCCCGCGGATCAGCGACGAGCCGACGCCGTAGGCGTCGACCGGGACGTCCCTGCCCTCGAACTGCTCGATCTTCTCGACCGTGAAGCCGCCAGAGGCCACGATCTTGACGCGCTCGAACCCGTCCGCGTCGAGCGCGTCGCGGACCTTGCGCACGAGCCGCTCGTTGACCCCGCGCGGATCGAAGTCGCCCATCTCGTCCCAGAGCGAGCGGTCGACGAGCTGACCCGAGGTATCGAGCCGCACCCCCCAGAGCCGTGGGCCGAGCGCCCGTGCCACCTCGAGCGACGTCCGCACCGAGTCGTTCTCGAAATCCACGAGGACGACGATGTTCAGGTCGCCCGCCCACTCCGCGAACTTGGTCGCCGCGAGCACGGTGTTGCCGCCGTAGGCCGCAATCAGCGCGTGCGGAACCGTCCCGACGCCGCGGCCGCCCCACCAGGAGGCCTGCGCGTCGGACGTGACCCCGATCGGAGCGCCGATCATCGCGCCCGCGACGTAGGCGGCGTAGCCGTCGCCGGTCTGCACGCGATGGTGATCGTGCCGCGCCGGCATGAAGATGATCGGCTTGCCGTTCGCCGCCTCGACGACGCGCGCGACGTTCGTCGTGATCAGCGTCCGCCGAGTCAGGACGCCGAGGTAGAGCGTCTCCAGGTGCGCGAAGAGGGTGCAGCCGCCCTCGATCGTGAGCACGCTCTCCCACGGCTCGATCCGGTCGCCGTCGCGCAGCGCATGCACGGTCAGCGCCTCCCAGTCGTGCGAGCAGAGCTTGAGGATCGCGATCGCCTCGTCGGCGCCGCCTAGCATCGCCGCGTTCCGCTGGAAGACCTGCATCACGACCCGCGGATGGCGGCCGTCGGCGAGCAGCGTCTCGCGCGTGTGGTTGAAGTAGGCGTCGGTGTAGTAGCCCTCTCGCATCTTCTCGACCGGCAGGTCGAAGATCTCGGGCGGGAGTCTCTCGGTCTGCTCCCGCGTGGCCATCAGCCCTCCAGCTCGAGGCAGGCGGCAAGCGCTGCCTCGGCGACCTCGAGCTGCGCCGCCGACGGCTCGGCGGTCGCGATCCGCTGCTGAAGCTCGTGCCCGGGCCGAGCGAGCGCCTTCGAGAGCGGGTGCTGCGGATGCTTCGTCATCCAGGCGAAGACCTCGACCGCGATCCCGACGGCGCCGATCGAGCTCCCCATCCTTGCGGTGCTGCGGAGGTGCTTGGGAGCGCGCGCCGCGAGGACGTTGCCGGCGGCGGACGCGGCGAGGAGCGGCCCGATCAGATGCGAGCCACAGCGCTCGTGTTCCTTCGCGCGCTTCTCGCCGTGCTCGTAGCTCCCGATCGAGACGTGCTCGGCGCCGTGGTAGGCCGCGAGCTCGCCGCCCCGCAGCGCAAGCAGCGCCGGGGCGAGCGAGAGCGCCCCCGAGAGGAGCTCCCGCGCGGTATCTCCGAGCCGGTTCGAGCGGCGCACGACCTGCACGGTTGCCGCTCCAGCAAGAGTGGCCGCGAGCACGGCCGGCCGCTCGAACGGAAGCCGCGCCTCCGGCAGCTTGCGGCGCAGCTCGGGGAGGAACGCAAACGATTCGACGAGCTTGATCGGCCCGCGCAGGAACGGCTGCTGGAGGCGCGGCGCGAGCAAGCGCTTCCGCCCCGAGGCGATCTTGATCTCCCCGGCGTCGGTCCGGACCGCGCAGGCCCAGGCGGTCGGCCCGTGCACGAGCACGCCGTTCGAGAGCGCCATTCCGCCGAGACGAACCTTAGCCTTGCTCACGGGGCTCACAAATCCAGCGTAGCCTCTGCGCGTAGCGCCGCCTGGAGCTCGTCCGCCGCAGGCCCGCGGCCGAGCGGCTGCTCGTCGAGCTCCGCGACGGGCATCACCTCGCGAACCGACGACGACGTGAACGCCTCGTCGGCGGCCGCGAGCTCGGCGAGCGGGAACGTGCCCTCGACTACCTCGTATCCGAGCCCGCCGGCCAGCTCGAGGACCGCGGCTCGCGTCACACCCGCCAGGATCCCGAGCTCGAGCGCAGGCGTGAAGAGCGTCCGCTCACGACGCCACCAGATGTTCGTCGTCGGACCCTCGAGCACGACGTCCTCGCGGTCGACGAAGACGGCATCGTCGGCGCCGCGGCGCTTCGCCTCGGCCTCGGCGGCGATGTTGACGGCGTAGCTCGTCGACTTGACGCCCGGGAGGAGCCAGGGCTCCTCGGCGCGGATCCCACGCAACGCGATCAGGCGCTGGCCGCGCTCGCGAAGCGCGTCGTAGTGCGTCGGGAGCTCGCTGACGAGCGCCAGCGAGGTCGGCGCTCCCTCCCCGTTCCCCGGCGTCCAGAAGAGGCGGAGCACGGCGTCCACGACGCCTGCGGCCTCGACTGCCTGGGTTGCGAGCTCGGTGAGCTCGAGGACGTTCGCCGCCGGCAGTCCGATCCTCTCTGCCGACTGCGCCAGCCGTTCCAGATGCTCGGCGAGGCGGTAGGGACGTCGGCCGTAAACGCGCACCGTCTCGAAGGCGGCGCGGCCTCGGAGCAGCGCCTCGTCGTCCGCCCGGAGCACCGGCTCGTCAGGGTCGACGAGGCCTCGCCCCCCCACGGCGACGGCGAGGAGGGTCATGCCGACACCTCGATCGGCGCCCCGATCGCAGCCAGGAGCGGCCGCGCCTTCGTCCACGACTCCTCGATCTCCTCCTGCGGGTCGGAGTCCCACACGATCCCGCCGCCGACCCACAGGTGAATCCGGCCCTCGGCGACGGCGAACGTGCGGATCGTCAACGCGAGCTCGAGGTCGCCGTCGCCGCGCACCGTCCCGAGAGCGCCCATCGAGGCGCCGCGGCCGACGGGCTCGAGCCTCGCGATCTGGTCGAGCGCGGCGAGCTTCGGCGCGCCCGTGACCGAGCCGCCCGGAAAGCTGGCAGCGAGCAGCTCGGCGAGGGAGACGCCCTTGCGCAAGACGCCCTCGACCCGCGAGACGAGGTGAGTGACGCCGGCGAGCTCCCGCTCGACCATCAACTCGGGCCAGCGCACCGAGCCGGGCTCGCAGACGCGCGAGAGATCGTTGCGCTCGAGGTCGACGATCATCACGTGCTCGGCCTCGTCCTTCGCGCCCTCGACGTGCTCCCCGAGCGGCCTCGTCCCCTTGATCGGCATCGTCCAGACACGGCGCCCGCGCCGGGCGAGGAAGAGCTCCGGCGACGCGGAGACGATCGCCCAGCCCTCGCCGGCAAGGTACGGGGCGAGCGGCCGGAACCCGGCGAGCGCCGTGGCAAGGGTGGCTGGCGCACCCTCGAACTCGGCCGAGAGGTGCTGGACGAGGTTGACCTGGTAGACGTCGCCGCGCTCGATTGCCGCCCGCACCTCGTCCACGGCGGCGGCGTACTCGGCATCAACCCAGCTTCGCCGCCAGCTTCCGAGCCGCGCCGTATCAACCGGCGCTGACAGGGACAGTCCCTCGGACATGTCTCGAACGGACACGGCCGCAAGGGGCAGGCGGCACGGCTCAGGCGGTGAGGGCGCACCCGATGCATGCAAAGGCTCGCGACGAAGGGGGTCCGAGAGGCCGTACCCGAGGTAGAGATCCGCGACGAGCTTCTCTCCGCCGGCCACGAAGAACCCCTGCTCGCGCAGGTACGCCTCGATCCGCTCGAACGCCTCATCCGGGGATCGCAGCTCGAGCATGACTCAGGCGAGCGACTGCGCGAGCTCGCGCAGGAACTCGACACCGAGCTCCAGGTCGTCGACATGGACGCGCTCGTCCGCCGAGTGGATCAGCCGGGCAGCGAGCTCGGGGTCCATCGTCCGCATCGGGAAGAAGCCGTAGGCGACGGTTCCGAACGCATCGCGCAGCCAGTGCGAGTCCGTGAAGCCGGCGCAGCAGACCGGCGCAACACTCGCGCCCGGCTCGATCGCGTCGACCCACCCCTCGATCGCCTCCCACAGCGGCGTCTCCATCGAGGACCGGGTACCGCCCCAGCGCTCCAGGAACTCGAGCTCGTAGTCGCCTTCCCCGAGTACCTGGCGGATGATCGGCTCGACGTCCTCGGGAGTCGTCCCGGGCAGCAGGCGGCAGTCGACGGTGACGTCGCACGTCGCCGGAATCACGTTGCGCCGCTCGGACGCCGCGACGATCGTCGGCGAGAGCGTCAACGAGAGGAGCGGCTCGATCAACTCGACCGCGAGTGCGTCTACCTCCGCCAGTCGGGCCAGCACCTGCTCCGGCGGCGGCTGCTCGCCGAGCACGGTCGCGAGGAACGCGTCGACCTCCGGGATGAGCTCGGGCGCCGGCCGGTAGACGCCGAGCGCCTCGATCAGCGGCGCCGCCTTGACGAGCGCGTTGTCAGCGATTCCCGGCATCGACGCATGGCCGCTGCGCCCGTGCACCCGCAACCGGAACGGCGCGGTCATCTTCTCGGCGCTCGCACAGAGGTAGTACGCCGAGCCACCGAGCTCGACCCGCTCTCCCCCGCCCTCGTTGATCGCGTAGTCGACCCGCACGGCGTCGGGATGCTCAGCGCAGAGCCACTCGAGCCCGAACCTCTTCCCGACCTCCTCGTCCGCAGCGGCGATGAAGACGAGATCGCCGGCCGGCCGGAGCCCGTCCCGCGCGAGCGATGCGAACGCAACCGCGCTCGCGGCCACCTGATTCTTCATGTCGAGGGCGCCACGTCCCCAGACGTGGCCGTCGGCGAGGTCGCCCGACCACGGATCGCGCGCCCACTCGGAGGGGTCGGCGACCACTGTGTCCGTATGGCTGAGGAAGGCGAGGCTCGGCCCGTCGCCGCCCGGGATCCGCGCGACGAGGTTCGCGCGCTCCGGCGTGCGCGCGTAGAGCTCGCACTCGATGCCGTGCGAGCCGAGGTAGTCGCGCAGCACGTGGGCCGCGATCGTCTCGTTCCCCGGCGGGTTGACCGTGTTCAGCCGGATCAGCGTCTGGAGGAGCTCGACCGCTTGGTCGCGCAGGCGCCCGCTCACCGGCGCCTGCCGAGCACGAGCAGGTACTGCATCGGGAAGCGAACGCCGCGCTCGTCGCGATAGCGCTCGTGCAGGTCGACGAAGGCGTTCCTCAGAGCGGGCCGCCGCTCCTCCGGCAGCGAGCCGAGCAGCGTCCGCACGGGCGGAGCCGAGCTGGCGAAGAGCTCCCAGACCTCCGCTCCGTTCCGGCCCGTCACGAGCCACGAGCCGCGCTCGACCTCTAGGTCGAAGTGATCGCCGAGCAACCGCTCGAGGCTCCGCTCCTCGCCCCAAACCTCCGTCGGCGCCGGCCGCCCTTCGGCGAACGGCTCCCACACGGCGTCCAGCTCCTCGTTCGAAGCCCACGTCGTCAGACCGAGCCGCGCGCCCAGCCTGCAGACACGTGCCAGCTCGGAGGCCACGCGCTCCGGCTCCGGCGCGAAGATGACGCCGAAGGCGGAGGAGACGACGTCGAAGCTCGCATCCTCGTCGGGCAACGAGCGCGCGTCGGCGGTCGCGAGCTCGAGCTCGACCCCAGCAGCCCGCGCAGCCGTCCGCGCCCGCTCGATCATCGCCGGGGAGAGATCGGAGGCGCTCACGCGCGCGCCCGCCTGCGCCGCCCGGATCGCCACCGCGCCGGGCCCGGCCGCTACATCGAGCCAGCGCTCGTCGGACGCGGGCGCCAGCCGTCGCACGAGCTCGTCGTGAATCGGAGCGAGCCGCTCCGCAAGACGCTCGTAGGTTCCCTCGCCCCACCAGGCGGCGGGGTCGCTCACGTTTCCTTGGAGAGCGCCGTCAGGTCGTTCCGGGCGCGCCAGAGCTCGGGGAAGAACGTGTGGTGGATCAGCCGCCCGAGCACCTCGACGGGCGTCCCCTGCGTGCCGACGACCGAGTCGCCGATGACCCGCGCGACAACCTTGTAGTGACGCACGCGCCACATCGAGATCCGCTCGTCCCACTCCATCAGCGCCTCGGCGAGCTGGTAGAGCAGCTCGCGCTCACGGCCCTGCACGTAGACGTCGACGACACTCATGCCCTCCTGCTCGCGGAGTGCGTGGAAGGCCTGGCCGAGCGCGGGCGTCACGCGACGGATCTCGCGCCAGCCCGGCGAGTCGAAGCCGCTGCCGTGGCCGAGGACCTTGCGGATCTCCTGGTACTCCCACGGCGACATCTGCTCGAGCATGTCGAGCTGGGTCGTCGCGTAGACGAGGCACAGCGCCGCGCGTCGCAGGAGTCGCAGAGCCGCCGCGCCCTCGTCGCGACCGAGGTGCGCCACGGCCTCCTCGACGTCGTTCCAGGCGAGCTTCAACCAGAGCTCGGAGGACTGGTGCACGACCTGGAAGAGGAGCTCGTCGCGATGCACCCATTCGTCCGGGCCCTTCTGGAGCGCGAGCAGGCCGACCGTGTTCAGGTAGCGCTCGTAGTCGCTCTCCGCATCGCCCGGAAGAACGGGCTGGGAGTAATCCTCGGCCTCGTGGGTCGCCACGGGCGGAGCATACTTCGCCCATGTCGGACCTCTTTGCGGACGCCGCGCGCGAGCGCTCGGCGGCCTATGCGCCGCTCGCCCAACGCGTCCGGCCGCGAACGCTCGACGAGCTCGTCGGCCAGCAGCACGTGCTCGGGCCCGGCTCGGCGCTGCGTCGCTCGATCGAGGAGGACCGGCTCCGCTCGCTGATCCTCTACGGCCCGCCGGGGGTCGGCAAGACGACGCTCGCGCGCATCGTCGCCGAGACCACCGGCGCCGCCTTCGAGGAGCTCTCTGCGGTCTCGGCGCGCGTGGACGACGTCCGGCGCGTGCTCCAGGCGGCCCGCGACAGGCTCGGCGGCAATGGGCAGCGGACGATCCTCTTCCTCGACGAGATCCACCGCTTCAACAAGGC